>CAJXZM010000114.1 GCA_913063125.1 uncultured Gammaproteobacteria bacterium
TCCAAAAATACAGCGATTAACTGGAATGGTTACCATATTAATATTGTGGACACCCCTGGACACGCCGACTTTGGTGGCGAAGTAGAGCGTGTAATGTCGATGGTAGACAGTGTTCTATTGTTGGTTGATGCGGTTGATGGCCCGATGCCTCAAACACGCTTTGTAACACAGAAGGCATTCGCTGCAGGCCTTTGCCCGATTGTTGTTGTGAACAAAATTGACCGCCCTGGGTCTCGTCCAGATTGGGTTGTGGATCAAATATTTGACCTGTTTGATAACTTAGGTGCAACGGATGAGCAGTTAGACTTCCCTATTATTTACGCTTCAGCGATTAACGGTATTGCCGGTAAAGAGCCTGAAGAAATGGGTGAAAACATGGATTTCTTGTTTGAGTCTGTGGTTAAAAACGTTGATGCGCCAAATGTTGATGTTGATGGTCCATTCCAAATGCAAATCAGCTCGTTAGATTATTCTAGTTACCTCGGTGTTATCGGTGTAGGCAGAATTGCTCGTGGTGCCGTTAAATTGAATATGGTTGTTCGTATTGTTGATGCGAATGGCGAAGAGCGAAACGGCAAGATCCAGAAAATCATGGGTTATATGGGTTTGGATCGTGTGGAAGTAGAAGAGGCGTCAGCGGGTGATATCGTATGTATTACCGGTATTGAAGGCCTAAATATTTCTGATACGGTTTGCTCCCCTGAACAAGTAGAAGCATTGCCACCGTTAAGTGTTGATGAACCAACGGTTAGTATGAACTTCCAGGTGAATACTTCGCCGTTTGCAGGAAAGGAAGGCAAGTATGTGACATCACGAAATATTCGTGACCGTCTTGATAAAGAGTTGATCCATAACGTAGCGTTACGTGTTGAAGACACAGAGACTCCTGATAAGCTTCGAGTGTCGGGTCGAGGTGAATTACACCTTTCTGTACTGATCGAAACCATGCGTCGTGAAGGTTATGAGCTTGCTGTTGGTGGTCCAGAAGTAATTATTAGAGAGATCGATGGAAAGAAGCAGGAGCCTTACGAAGATTTGGTAATTGATGTGGAAGAGCAGCATCAGGGTTCCATCATGGAGCAGCTTGGTTTACGTAAAGCAGAAATGACGAATATGGAACTTGATGGAAAGGGTCGTGTGCGTTTGGAATTCTTAGCACCTGCTCGTGGTTTGATCGGTTTTCGTTCAGAGTTTCTAACACTAACGTCAGGCACGGGTATCATGAACTCAACTTTTGCTCACTACGGTGATATAAAGGAAGGGGAAGTAGCTAAGCGTCAAAATGGCGTGTTGGTTTCTATGGTGCAGGGTAAGGTGCTTGGTTTCTCTTTGTTTAACCTTCAGAGTCGTGGCCGTTTGTTCCTTGATCCGAACGTTGATGTGTATGAAGGCCAGGTTATTGGTATTCATACCCGTGGTAATGATTTGGTGGTTAACCCGATTAAGGGTAAGCAGCTTACTAACGTTCGAGCGTCTGGTACTGATGAGAACATCACGTTGACGCCACCAGTTAAATTTTCTTTGGAACAAGCGTTGGACTTTATTCAGGACGATGAGTTGGTTGAAGTAACGCCTGAGTCGATTCGTATTCGTAAGAAGTTCTTGAAAGAGCATGAGAGAAAGAAAGACGGTCGTTTGAAGGGCTAGTCATCTTTGCTTTCTTAAAGCATAAAAAAAGCAGCTATATAGCTGCTTTTTTTATGCTTTATTTTTATTATCTCTCAGAGAAAAGGGCTCCATGTCATAGGCTTGTTTTCTTAAGTGCGCTCTCGCTGTTCCCGTTTATTAGCAGGTGGTTGTTCTGTGCTAAGCTGTAGCCATGTCCCGTATTGTGCGGTTGATGTGATAAGCTATGGGCTTTCTACAAAGCAGTAGCGAATAAATGGAGAAAGCTATGCCTGCAAAAAAATCTACCAAAAAAAAGCCATCGAATTTAGCGCTAGATAAAGCTAAGTTACTTGTTGAAAAAATTGAAGCTCAACTTGCGAAAACTCAAGACCAGGTGACAAAAGCAAAAGGAAAGCTCGTTAAGGCACAAGAGAAGTGGAGAATTAAAGCAACCGCAACAGCTCAGGTTGCAGTAGAGCAGGCGCAAGATGCTTTGGAACATGCGTTGGATACTTTGGCAGGTAAACGTAAAGACCTGTCTGAAGCAAAGTTGGAAGCGCAAGTTGCTCAGCTGAAACATAAGTTGATTGCTAAAGAGCAAGAGCTGCGGCAAAAGGTGATGGACAAAGAAGAAGAGATTCGTGATCGCATTGAAGATGAAATAGAAGATGCGATGGACAAGGCACGAGAGCAAATTAAAAAAGCACTCGAAAGCAAGTACGCTAAGTCTTTAAAGCAGTATCAGGAAAAAATTGAAAAGAAAGTTAAAGATACAGCAAAAGCTGTCGAGAAGCGTGAAAAAGAACTGGTAAAAAAAGCGCAAAAGAAAGCGAAGGTGACCCCTGCTAAAACCAAGGCTCCCGCCAGAAAAGCGGCTGTGAAAAAAGTAACCGCTGAAAAGGGTGAGATTAAAAAAACGCCTGTTAAAAAAGTACCTGCTAAAAAAGTATCTGCTAAAAAAGTGGCTAACAAAACAACGGTAACTAAGAGCGCTGCTGTTAAGTCGACTGCCAAGAAGGCGGTGGCTAAGAAAGCGACCGTTAAGAAATCGACGGTTAAAAAAGTAGCGACGAAAAAAGTAGCGACGAAAAAAGTAGCGACGAAAAAAGTAGCGACGAAAAAAGCTCCGGCCAAGAAAACCCCGCCTAAGAAAGCCGCTCCCTAAACAGTAATAGCGGTTAAGAAAGCAAATACTCCTATCGAAAAAAGGGGTATTTGCTTTTTTTATGCGTGCTGGTTTCCTTACACTACACTTAGGGATATGAGTAAGCCTGAAATTGATGACCTGATGAGATGTATAAATGAGTTTTGATTTACTTCGAATGCAACCACACCCTAATCGCCAAAGTGAAGAAGAGGTGATGGTGTTGATAAAAAAAGGTAGCAAGCGAGCAAAGGATAGTAGTGTAGATATGACTCAATTCAAAGTTCAGGTCTATTTGCTGGATGTAATTAAGAAAAAAGCTGATGGATTTCAGGTGATTAACTTTAGTGCAAGCCCAAAATTTGATGTGGTGGCGGATCACGCTGAGCGCTCAGTGACCTTTACGCTGGGCGAGATGGGAGCGTTATTGCCAGTAGAGCTTCGGGGAGGAGGCCTGGGCTCATATATTATGTCTGAGTTAGTTAAGTGGGCCAAGTCCAGTGTGCCTGATTACGGCGTTGTGCCTGTTAAAGCATTCGCTCCTCCTGATGAAGGCGATGAGGCGATGCAACGTAATAAAGCTTTTCTAGCGAAAATGGGTTTCAATTTACAAAATTCGACAACAGGCAGTCAGGTTGGGTTGTTTGGTGTTACATCAAAAGTCGGAGCGTTAAAGGTTCATGCTAATACACAGAAATTGGAACGAGTAGATCTTCCTGGCTGGCTTAACGATTTGACTGCAGTGCGGGCAGCAATGGGCAACCAGGCTGAGGAGGAGATTGTAAATGCTCGCTTCTTTAAAGAGGAGTTACAGCGTCAAAAAGACTCCAATAAGGGAAGGTTATCTTTTTGGGCGGGGCTTTTTTTGGGTTTAGTGGTAGGTGCTGTTGCAGCAGGGCTTCTTTCTGCGGCATAACGGTCTTCTAGGGATGGTTATGAATGAGTGTAGAATAAGGGCGATTAAGCCTAAATTTGTTGGTTTTTTCTGCGCTATATTTTATTTCTTGGCTGATTTATAGTCTTATTAGGGGTATGATGCTGCTCGATTTTTGACTGATGAAACAAAGGAATGGCCGCATGGAGCACCATTATCAAGTTACTTTTACAAAGGCGTTGATTGCCGATTATGATATTACTTTTATACGTGATGTTATGTCCCGCTATCTTGAGGTTGATCACCTAACGTTTAACCAAGCCTTCAAGCGCAAAAGCCTTGTTTTTCAAAGTAAAATGAATGTAGATGATGCTCAGCTTTGTCTTACGGAGCTTGAAGCTGCGGGTATCAAGGCTCAAATAGAAAAGTTTGGACCTCATGTTGTCACGGGGCCCTCTTCAGAATGTGAATCTACGCTATCAGATGACTTGCCTGAGCCTGTTCTCCCTAACTTGTTGCAGTCATTGTTACCTAATAACGCTAATTCAGCTGTTGTCGTGTTTTCGTATTTAATTGTCTTTTATCAGGTGGTAAGTTTTTTCTCTTGATGCATTTCTATTTTTATTCTTTAAAGGCTTCGATAAGGTCGGCGAGGACATTGGCACTGACGGAATTTACAAGATTGTTGAGTAGGTCTGTTGAGTTAGGAACCCAGGGCTTCATACCTGTTAGGAACTCGGTGCGTTCTGCTAAGTATTGCGCGACGTGATTTTCCGCTAGGGTTTCTGGGTTGTCTCCGGTATCCAGCATGCTAAAAATTGTTTCCAGATGCTCTAGCATTAATTTGCCATAAATAGCGCTTTCACCAAAGTTCTTCATTGCATCTACGAGGCCCAATTCAGAATCCAATTCAGTTTGAAACTTGTTAATCGCTTTTCGTGCCTGACGGCGCAAGCTTTCTGCTATGTCGATAATCTCTTTGTATTTCATAAGTAACCTGCCAATGGATGGACTATGAGTTGTCTCTATCTAAGCATAGACAGTTTATAGCAGCATTGCTGAGGAAGTTGTTTTGCTACAAGCGGGCTTTTTACAGGTTATCTAGTGTAATGCGCAGTCATTGCTATACTTAAAGTACTGGTGGGCAGAGTTGGTGGTAAGTGGTTGATATGAAAGTATTTCTTTCTCCGGCTGTTGGTTTTATCAATAGCATGCGTTATGCATATAAGTTTATCCTTATTAGTTTGTTGTTCTATATACCCTTGTGTGTTGTTAGCTCTATGGTGGTGAATACCGCGTATAAAGAGGTGACTTTTGCAGACAATAAGTTAACGGGAATACATACTCTGTCGCTGTTATTGGAGCTAAGGAAGTATGCGGAAGAGTACCGAGACATGCGCTTGGTGTGGGCTTCCTTATTTGATCAATCTTTGACTACGGATGATACAGTCGCTTTTGAGGCAGCGATAAAGAAGAAGTTGTTAAACGTTGTTTCAGATTTGGAAGTGGCTAAAGCAGATATTGTTGGTGTGGGAGCTGAAGAGCTTGAGGTGTTTAGGCAAAAAGTACAAGAAGTAGGCAGTAAGGTTACTGATGTTCAATCTGGAGTTAGTGCAAATTTTGATTTTAATCATTCGATTGTTGCTGCAGTTGATAATTTGATTGCGGTTGTTTTTGATCGCAGTGGTATTAATGCGGACAACGATGAATTGTTAAAGGGGTATATTCGTTTTATTCGTGTGGATTTGTTTGCATTAAATGATTTGATTGGAAAAACGCGCGCGGTTGGTGGGCAGGGGCTAACAACCAACTATTTGGATTCTGCGACATTGGATGTTCTTGACGGATCTTACTATGGCCTAGAGGCTGCGCAAACAGAGTTTGAACCTAAGTATAAAAACACCGTAAGTAACGGGTCTGAAGAGGCTGCAAGTTCGCAGCAATCATTGACTTCTATTCTAGAAGGCGTGACATTTTTACAAAGATATGTTGATGAGCAGGTAATGAATGCGTCATCGTTTGAGATTACCTGGAAGCAGTATTTTGAACGCGTAACTCAAGAGGTTGCACATAGCTATGTGTTGGCCGATAAGGTTCGGTTATTTGCAGCTGCGCGTATAGAAGAGAAAAAAAGTGCTGCTGATTTGCGAATGATGCAGATAATTAGTGTTATAGCTTTGGTTCTTGTAATAACAGCATATCTCTATTTGGCATTTTACGTGTCGATTCAGGAATCAATTAATCGCCTGGTTGCCGGCGCGGACCGTATGGCAGAAGGGGATATGACGGTACATATTAATCAGCGTTCCAATGATGAAATGGGATACTTGATTGGGCGTTTTAACGATAGCGCTCATAAAGTGAGAGGGCTGGTTAAGCAGGCCACCGTTAACGCGGAAACGGTATTTTCTTTAGCTGGAGAGACAAGTGGCATGTCTCAGAAAACCAATAGTTTAATTGGCAAACAACTTGATGGTACTAGTCAGGTTGCGGTAGCGATGACGCAGATGAATCAAACCGTGCATGGTATTGCCGATTATACGGGTAATGCTGAAAAAGCGGTGCAAGAGACAAGGGATGAGGCAACAGAAGGTGGGCTGATTGTTAGCCAGTCGCTGGAGCATATTAATGCGCTTGCTGGAGATATTGGCGCTACTGCAGAAGCCATTAATGCGCTTGCAAAAGACAGTGAAAGTATTGCTCAGGTTGTTGATGAAATTAAAGGTATTGCTTCACAAACAAATTTATTAGCGCTTAATGCCGCAATTGAAGCCGCTAGGGCTGGGGAACAAGGGCGAGGTTTTGCCGTTGTTGCGGATGAGGTGCGTTCGTTATCACAACGTACACATAATTCTACCTCTAACATAGAGGGTATTATCGAAAAGTTTATTTTACGCACTCGGGAATCCGTTGAGTCGATGAATCGCAGCTTGGAAGTTACTAATGATACAGTGGAAGAGTCAAAACGTATTGGTGTTGTGCTTGATTCAATTAATGAAAAGTTAAATAGGGTGGTGGAAATGAACTCAATGATTACCATGTCTGTAAGCCAACAAGCTGAGGCAGCAGAAGATATTGATAATAATATCAACGCCATAAGGTCAACAGGAGAGGACGCTGTAGATACGGCTGAAAAAACAGCAAAAGCCAGTTCTGAAATGGCTGAAGAAGCGTCACAGTTGAAAAAAGCCTTGAGTTCTTTTACTGTTTAGCTTGGATTCGGGTGATTGTCTATGTTGTCTAATTCGCTCAAAAACCTAGCAAATTTGGGAATGTTGCTATACTGAAAGTAATGTTATTACATGATGTGACTATTAATTACCCATGAAAGCTCTGTTTATTCCTGCTATTAAGTTAATCAATATGATGCGCTATGCGTATAAGTTTACGCTGATTAGTTTGCTGTTCTATATTCCTTTATTTGTGACAAGTTATCTAATTGTTGATGTGGCCTATAAATCTATTTTGGCTGCTGACTATAAGAGTCAAGGGGTAGCAATAGTCGGACATATATTAAAAATTAAGCAGCATGCAGAATATTATCGTGATAATCGTATTGTTTCAGCTTTGTATACAGCGGAAGAATTTGTGAGTAAAGGGTCTAGAAATAAGGCTCGCGTCGATGATGCCGTTTTCGAAATGCAATCGGAAGGCTTTGAATTGTTGGGGAATCAGGCTCTTGCAGCTCAGCTGGAGGTTTTATTAGAGCTGGCGAAAAAGTTGGATGCGGTGCAGGGACTTCGAACCCCAGACCTTAAAACCTTATTTGAAAATAATAATGAATTTGTTGAAGAGTTGGTTGTTTTTTATTCGCTGGTTGTCGAGTCGAGTGGGTTAGGCGCAGAGTCTGATAGTCAGGTTACAGGAACGTTAGGCCTGATTGGCAATGATTTGTTCTCTTTGAATATGTTGTCAGGGCAATCGAGGGCTGGGGCTGCCTTTGCGATGACATTTGATTACCCGGATTCAATAACGTTTGATTTTGTGGATGCACTTTTTGTTGGGCTAGATAAATTGAAGTCAGTGGTTGAAAAATCAACCTTGGTGGCTGTCCCCGAGTCTCAGCGGCAATCGGTGAAAGTCGAATACGAGGCAATGATTGCGGGTGCCGGGGAAGTGGTTAATTACTTGGACTTCAATGTGCTAACGGCAGCGACTTATGATATTCCTCCGCCAAAAGTAATAGAGGATTTATCTGAGTACATTAATGCTCAATATGACTACGCGCATAAAATTTTGAATTTAGTGAATGTTAAAGTCGACTTAAAAAAGGCAGATGCAGAGCTGAAAATGGCAGAGACATTGATTGCTGTTGTTGTTGTATTATTCCTGACTTTTTATCTTTATGTGGGTTTTTATTTGTCAATTCAAGATTCTATCAAGCAGTTGGTTGAAGCTTCAGATCGAATGGCGAAAGGTGACATGACTTTGTCGCTCAGATCGCAATCAGATGATGAAATGGGAGATCTTACAGAGCACTTTAATGAGACAGCAGAAAACATGCGATCTTTAATTAAGAAAGTGAATTCAAGTGCCGATAGCGTGTTTCAAGTTGCGAATGAAACCAAAGAGCGATCAGTGAAAACGAGAGAAAGTATTAATCGCCAGCTGGACGGCACAAGCCAAGTCGCTGTAGCGGTGACTGAAATGGCACAGACCGCCCATGGCGTTGCGGACTATACTCGGCAGGCTCAAAAAACAGTACAAGAAACACGGGATGAAGCCAATCAGGGTGGCGGCATTGTGAAAATGTCTCTGCAAAATATTGAAAAGTTATGCGCGGAAATTCGTACAACAACAGAATCAATAAATATTTTGGCCAAAGACAGTGAGAGTATTGCGCAGGTTGTCGATGAGATTAAGGGTATCGCCTCGCAGACTAACTTGCTTGCATTAAATGCCGCCATTGAGGCTGCTCGCGCAGGCGAACAAGGCAGAGGGTTTGCCGTGGTTGCTGATGAAGTTAGGTCGCTTTCCCAAAGGACTCACGCATCAACAACGAATATCCAGGCAATCATTGAGCGTTTCTTAAAGCGTATTGATGAATCGGTTGAGGCGATGAACAAAAGTGGCGAGGTGGCGGAGGGGACGGTGCAAGAGTCCAGTATGATCGGTATAGTGTTGGACACTATTAATGAGAAGTTAGAAACCATGGTGGAAATGAATAACATGATTGCCCATTCGGTTGCTCAGCAGGCCGAGGTTTCAGAAGAAATTGATCAAAATGTTAATGAAATACGAGAAATGGGTGAAGGTGCTGTTGTTCGTGCAGAAAAAACGTCAGCGGCGACAGCAGCAATGGCTGATGACGCCAACTCGTTAAAAGAAGCCCTAAGTTCGTTTAAAGTGTAACGCTTATTCTGTTAGTCCTCTGTGCATCTAGATTTAAAATAGCTTTGATAATAATACAGGTACCGCAGTTTCGACTTTGAGGATTCTTTGCCCAAGTGTCACGGTTTCAAAGCCGACATTATTCAGCTTTTCAACTTCATATGGAATGAAACCTCCCTCTGGTCCAATGGCAAGTAATGTCTCAGAATGACTCGTCGAGCAAAATCGTGCTTGTTGATCGGGGTGAGCGACAATGCAGCGTTTTTCTTTTGCAAGCTCCGGTAGTTCGTCTTCCACAAAGGGTTTAAATCGCTTTCTCTGGATTACCTCGGGCATTACGGTATCGACTGCTTGTTCCAAGCCTAAAATCAGTTGTTCGTCAATGCTGGTCGGTTCTAGGTAAGGGCTTTGCCAAAAACTCTTTTCTACTTTATAGCTGTTGAGCAATATGATTTTTTTGACGCCCATGGATGTTGCAGACTGGAGGATGCGACGCAGCATTTTTGGGCGTGGTAATGCCAGAATTAGTGTGACTGGAAGAGGGGGTGGGGGCTCGTGCTGATGTAGCATCACGTTGAGTGTAATGCTGTTGCTATCGATGTGTTTGACAGCACCGGTTCCGGTGCTGCCATTGATAACCCCAACGCGTAATAAATCACCAATTTCAGCTTTGTGTACTGATTGGATGTGCAGAAAGCGCCTGCCCTTTAAAACAGCTTCTGCGCTTTCGATGCGACTGTCGCTGTCCCCTTTCCAAATAAGTTCATTTGGGTGAAGTAAAATTAGGTTCATAAAAGGTGCTTATTTTTGTGGCAATAGGGGTGATATGTTGGTTGTGTTTGGAGTAACCAATCTGTGAGGGGGATTCTACGGTGAATCTAGGTAAATGCCAGGAAAACAATCGAAGACTAAACCGCTTTGGTAGTAATGGGGGGGAATCAGCGCACAAGAGGAGTGGGGAGGTGTGATAATGCTTTTTCGTTACAAAATCAATGTCCCAGATAGACCTTCTGCGTGACAATTCGGCCACAAATCAGTAACCTTGCGGCGCACCGTTTAGTGACTTTAGTGGGCTCATTACTTAACAGTGGACAAGTGTCATTTGACTGCTTGGTCATGGTGGTTGATAATGCGCCGCTAATTTCGTGAGCCGACGTTTAATAGGCGAAAGCTCTTAAGTAAACGTCACAAGACAATACGAACATCTGAAGTAACCACGTCCCTAGCTAACGTGGTTGTTCACCCTTGATGTCATGCTATCAGAGAGACAGAGAGCTTATGGGTACCAACAATAAAGTCGTTCCATCTCTGGACAATCCGTTCCAAGAGCCAGAATCCGTAGAATTTAAAGTTCCAGGAGAGATTAGTCGTACTCCAGGAATATATGAAGAAGCCTTAGCAGAAGGCCATGATTTGATGCTTCGGCCTCAAACCTCTGCCGGGGTTGTTGCAATTGAGCGTCAGCACCAAAAGAAACGTATGACCGTATGGGAACGTATCAGGGTGTTGACGGATAAAGAGCCTATTGTTCTTTATCAAAATTGGGGTAAAAACCTTGATGGAGCCTCTTTAGTAACGGCTATCGTCGATATTGATGGGCGTGATGTTGCTGTATATGGTCATGATTTTACCGTTCGTGCTGGATCAATGGATGCAACAAATGGGCGAAAGCTGGCTAATTTGATTACGTTAGCAGGCGAGCGTGGTATTCCACTTGTTGGTTTGAATGATAGTGCTGGGGCTTATGTGCCAGCAGGCGTTGGTGGTCTTGATGGTTACGCCGAAGCTTTCACTGCATTGCGTAAAGTTAGCGGTGTAGTGCCAAGCATTATGTGTATGTTTGGTTACAATGCTGGTGGTGGTGCTTATTTGCCGCGCCAAGGTAGTTTCATTATTCAGCCACAAGATACTTTCTTTGGTTTGACGGGCCCTGGCGTTGTTAAATCAGTTTTGGGCGAAGATGTAACGGCTGATGAGTTGGGTGGGCCTGGTGTTCACGGACAGTCTGGTGTTACTGACTTTATTGTGGCCGATGAAGTTAGCGCACTGCGTAAAGTAAAAGAGATACTAAGTTATATCCCTGATAATAATGCATCACCTGCACCATTTCTTGAGACGTCGGATCCTATCGATCGTAAGACATGGGATGCTGATATTTTATTGAAAAAGGCATTTAACTCTCCAACTGGGTTTAATACACCGTTAGATATACGTGTACTGATTCAGCAAATTTGTGATCATGGCGATTTCTTTGAGATGCAAGAAACTCGCGCACAGAACACAGTATGTGCCTTTGGCCGTTTGGGTGGTAATGTTGTTGGTTTTGTTGCCAATAACAGTGCAGTGGCATCGGGTCAAATTGATTGTGATGCAGCGACCAAAAATGCACGATTTATTCGCTTCTGTAATATCTACAATATTCCTGTTTTATTTATTGAAGATACTACCGGTTTCTTACCTGGCTCTGAACAAGAAAGTCGCGGTATTGTTCAAGCGGGTCGTTCAATGTTGGATGCGATTATTGATTTGCGCACGCCGCGTATGTTGCTAATTGTCCGGAATGCATACGGCGGTGCTTATGCTGCATTTAACAGTTACGCAACCGGGGCCGATATCGTTATGGCATTGCCTACCACCCGTTTGGCGGTAATGGGGCCAGCCGGTAAAGAGTTTGTATTTAAGAATGAATTGCGAAAAATTCGCGGTTCTTTGGCTGCTCGTATTGCGGATCAAGCTAAGGCATTAATTGCTGGCGGCATGGCGCAAGAAACTGCGCAAAAGCAAGCAGAAGCTGATGTGGACGCTTGGTTAAAAGAGCAAGAAGCTGCATTAGGGACTCAGTATGAAAAAGAGCTGATGAACCCGAAGGAAGCCTTGAGCTTAGGTTCGATATCACATCTGGTTATGCCTACGGATTTACGTAGTAGTTTAGGCGAAAGCTTAGCGTTTTTGTTGCGTACCTATAAAGTTGAGCCAATGACATCTGTGCAGCGTGAATTCCACTAAGGGGTTAGAGAAGTGACTAAGCAAACTGATTTTTATTTGAACAACCCTTTGGTAAATAAGAACCGTCGTCGTAACGGTGAAGAAAGCCAGTGGGTACAGCAATTTAGCTGTGAAGATATGCGGCCGTTAATTATCTGTCGAGGCCCTATTCGTAAAGAAGTGATGGATGTTTGGGAAGAGATGGGGATGACCTACTACGGCATTCTTCTTTCTGAAAAAGATTCTATTACTTATAGCAACGCTTTGGCTCCTGAATTACGCCAGTTGACGGATCCTAATCGAGTGCATCGCGTACCTGACTATACCGGTGCTGATAAAGAGGAGCGTACTCAGCGTATTCAGCAGATTATTTCTATCGCTAAAGATAATGGCTACAACTGTGTATTTGCCGGTTATGGTTTTATGGCGGAAGAAGAAGAGTTAGTGCGTTCTTTTGAAGAGGCAGGGTTAACTTTTGTTGGACCTTGTTCTCAAACCGTACGTAGTGCCGGTGCAAAAGACGAAGCCAAGAGAACGGCTCTGGAATGTGGTGTAAGTGTAACGCCGGGTGTTGATAACTTAACCGCGATTACATTGGTTAAAAAGGTTAAGGACTTAGCTGGCTTAAAAGCTGTTGTTAAAGATAATGACCTTAATGTTGATGCATCGGCTTTCGAAGCTGAAAAGCTGGAAGATGTTGCGGATGATGTGTTGTTTGCATCTTACCGCAAGGGGCTTGATCTGCTTTCTGTTGAGGAAATAAGCGCAGAGCTGAAGCTTCAGGTTGCTGCAACATTTAAGCGTTTTCCTGAAAATCGAATTCGTCTAAAAGCAATCGGTGGCGGTGGTGGTAAAGGTCAGCGTATCTTGAAAGCGCCAACATCTTATGACGGTGAATTGGATGCACGTATTACTGAGGCGTCTTTAAAAGCTCCTGAGTTGTTCATTGAGATCCTGAACGAAGTAAAAACCAACGGTGTTGGCGATAACAAGAATATCTTGGTTGAGCTAAATATTGAAACTACGCGTCACCAAGAAATTCAGGTTATTGGTAATGGCGAGTGGTGTACGACGTTGGGAGCGCGTGATTGCTCTCTTCAGATGCATGAGCAGAAATTACTTGAGGTATCGCAGACTCGTGAAGCATTGGCTGCGTCTATTGCCAGTGCGGAAACTGCAGGGCGTAAAGAGGAAGCTAAAGCCTTAAAGACGGATCTTGATATTTTGGTGAAAATGGAAGATGAGTCTGAGCGCTTTGGTTTGGCTGTAGGCCTGGATTCTGTTTCTACCTTTGAGTGTATTGTTGATAAAGAAATGCATTTCTTTATGGAAATGAACACGCGTATACAGGTAGAGCATCGCGTATCGGAATTGTGTTATTCATTAAAGTTTACCAACCCTGAAGATGAAAATGACTATTTCATTGTGGACTCTCTTGTAGAGGTCATGACATTGATAGCGAAATTCAAAAAGGCGTTGCCTAAGCCTGAGCGTATCCCGCGTGAACATGCTTCTGTTGAAGCACGTTTAAACGCAACCAATCGAGCGCTTAAGCCTCATGCTGGTGGTGTGATTAACTTTTGGTCAGCGCCTCGTGAAGGCGAGATTCGTGATGATCAGGGTATCTCTCTACGTAACCCAGATAGTGGCCGCTTTATTAAGTATCACTTGGCAGGTGCCTACGATTCAAATATTGCCTTGCTGTTAACTGCCGGTGACGGACGACGTGATAGTTATATTCGTTTGTCGGAAGTGTTGCGTCGCACCAAGCTTACCGGTGAGAATCTGGCGACCAACTTGGCTTTTCATTATGGCCTTGTTCATTGGTTCTTAGCAGAGAATGTTAATGCTAAGTCAACAACTGGCTTTATCATGCCTTATCTCACTATGGTGGGATTGTTAAAGAAAGAAGCAAATGAGTTTGATGCAGCATATGCATTTAAACAGCTAGCGGCAAGCTATCGAAAACAAGTGGCTGCAGCGCATGGTGATGACGATACGTCAGCAGAAGCTCTAAAGGGTATTGATAATGCAATGGCGCGTAAGACAAGTTTGTTGCTACGGCCAATGGAGAATTTGTTAGCGGAGCCACATAACTTATCCGGTTGGTTAAGTTTAAATAAAACCAATGTTCGTTTTAAAGGCGACAACGTTGAGTGGTTGAAGAACCCAATCGAAGTGTTGAATGAAACGTACCATTTCCTAAACATGGATTATCGAGAAGATTTACCTGCCGCAGAATCCATCTGGAAGCATGATAATGATGTGTTGCAAAGCGCATTGTCATTCTACGAGACAGTGAAAGAGGCGTTGGGTACTAATGACTATCCCAAGCTTGCGGCATTGCTAGATAACACTTCACCACAAGGTGGATATGATGCTGATACCTGGGCGCAAGTTCAGGCTGCGCACTTAGGGTATCAGTCGGGTCTTGAAATCTTTAGTGTGTTGCCAAAAATGGCGCAGAATGCGTTGTACTATGAGTTAAAAGTGAATGCGGATTTAACGATTACCATCCCTGCACGTTTAACTGATGGCGACTTACAAGCCGATATGATCAAGGTGCTTGTGCCACCACCGGCAACAAAAGCTGATGAGCTTGTGGCAGTGTGTGGCGGTATGTTCTACGCTCGTGAAGCCCCAGGTATGCCTGCCTTTGTTGAGGAGGGGGCTCACGTTGAAGCGGGTGATCCGATTTACATCATCGAAGTTATGAAGATGTTTAATAAGATTTATGCTCCGTTTGCTTGTACGATTGATAAAGTGTTAATGGAAAACATGGATGGCGCTATCATTAAAGAAGGCGCACCGTTGTTTAAAGTAACACCTGATGAAATTGTCATTGAAGAAGATCCAGTGGTAGTGGCTAAGCGTCGTAAGGCACGAACTGAAGAGTTGTTGTTAGGTTTGGTGTGAGGCGATAGTTTATCGTAAATCTAAAAACCACTCATTTGGAGATCATTTGAGTGGTTTTTTTATGGGATAAAAGAAATGGATAATATTGATATTGTCAGAGAAAAACTGCGGGAACAGGTGCCCCTCTTAAAACATCTGGGGATTACTGTTTCAGAATATGGAGACTTGCGTATTGTCGTTGTTGCGCCACTGGAGCCCAATTTAAATACCCATGGAACAGCATTTGCTGGAAGTTTGTATTGTGTAGGTGTGATGACGGGGTGGAGTTTGGCGCACTTGTCGTTAATGGATGCGGGTTATCAGCCGAGTGTTGTTTTGGCGAAAGCAGAGGTTGTTTATAAACGGCCAGTGACGCACGATATCAAGGCGTCTACGTTTGTAGATAAAGCAACATTTGATGCGTTTTTGTCAGACTTTAAAGGCAAAGGTAAGGCGCGATTAAAGGTTGCCGTTTCAATCTTTTGTGACGGTGAAGAAGCTGTGTGTTTGACGGCAGAGTACGTGGCGTTTAATAAACCCGAAGAGGACTAATTAAACGCTAGATTTTGATGCTTAAAGTGGGTTGTTTGTGCAGGTGTTTCCTTTAAGCACTCTTGCCTACAATTTTTGCAATAGAATCCGTGGCCCTGACTAACGCATCAACAATTCCAGCCTCACTGCTCGCGTGCCCTGCATCACGAATGATCTGTAGTTCAGAGGCAGGCCAATGTTGGTGGAGTGATGTGGCATTTTCGAGTGGGCAAACCATGTCATAGCGACCATGAACAATAATTCCAGGGATCTCAGAAACAACCTTCATGTTATCTAAGATTTGGTTTTCCTTAATAAACGCGTTGTTAGAAAAATAGTGTACCTCCATACGCGCCATACTCAGCGCAGTATGGGGCTCTGCGAAGTGGTCCATTACTGTAATGTTAGGTCGTAAAGTGGCGCAATGCCCTTCCCAAGCAGACCAGGATTTTGCTGCAGCCATACGGGCCAGCTCATTGTTGCCAGAAAGTAGTTTTTTATAGGCTTGAAGAAGGTCGTTTTGCTCGTCAGGAGCAATATTTTTTGTGAACTCATGCCAGGCATCAGGAAATATGCGATTTGCACCATCCTTGTAAATCCAATCAAGGTCTTGTTGGCGAGCAAGGAATACACCTCTTAAAATCATGGCGCTTACATTGTCCGGGTATTGTTGAGCATAGAGGAGGCCGAGGGTTGTGCCCCAAGATCCGCCAAACAAAACCCAGTTCTGTATATCAAGTTCCTTTCTGATGCGCTCCATGTCCTTAATGAGGTCTTGAGTCGTGTTGTTTTCAACGTTGGCGTGAGGTGTGGATCGGCCGCAGCCTCTTTGATCGAACAAGATGATACGGTATTTATCAGGATCAAAAAAACGACGATGAAAAGGCTCGCAGGCGGATCCAGGGCCGCCGTGTAAAAATAAAACAGGGATGCCTTCTTTGTTACCAGACTCCTCTACGTGCAGTACATGATGTGAGCCTGTATCAAAGCGTTGTTCGCGATAGGGCTTAATGTCTGGGTATAGAATCATCATGATTGGACTTGTCCTGTAAATCGTTTTTTTAGAATGAAGGTTATCTAAATCTAGCCCATAGTCACTGGTTTAGCGATGCTTCTGGTATCATTTGGTGCTGTTTATCAGATGTTTTGTTAGTAGTAGTATTCGTTATAAACATATATGCGGAGAACCAATGAAAGCGTTAATTCAACGAGTAAGTCAGGCGTCAGTAAGTGTTGAAGGTAATGTGGTAGGCAGTATTGGCCAGGGTGTGTTGGTTTTGTTAGGGGTCGAAAAACAAGATGACGAGGCGGCTGCCGATAAGTTGCTTAAGAAAGTACTGAATTATCGAATATTTTCAGATGAAGATGACAAAATGAACCTGTCGCTGCTTGATATTGACGGGGGGATGTTATTAGTTTCGCAATTTACTTTGGTTGCTGATACAAAGAAAGGCTTGCGCCCAAGCTTTTCCTCTGCAGCGAAGCCTGCGGATGCGGAGCGTATATATCATTACATGGTAAATAGCGCGAAACAGCTAACAGCGAACGTTCAGCAGGGCATTTTTGCCGCTGATATGAAGGTGTCACTGCAAAATGAGGGCCCAGTAACCTTTATGCTGGAGGTTTAACTGTTGGTGATAATACTTACGTTTCAGCTTCTTCTTGCTCTTGTTTTTCTTTCTTTGACTTATCAATAAGGCGTCCAAATAGCAGGCCCACTTCAAATAGCATCCACATAGGAATGGCTAGCATGGATTGGGAGAATGGATCTGGAGGGGTTAATAACATACCAAAGATAAAACATCCCACAACAATATAAGGGCGCTTGTCACTCAGGGATGCAACCGTGGCAGCCCCTGACCAAATTACCAGCATAACTGCGATGGGGATTTCAAAGGCTAAGCCAAATGCAAAAAATAGTTTAAGTGCTATGGCGAGGTATTGGGTTATATCGGGTGTGATTTCTACAGAGGCGGGGCCAATATGGGTGAAGAATTCCATGATAAGCGGAAAAATCACAAAGTGAGCAAATGCAATGCCCGAGTAGAATAGCAATATGCTGCTGGCAAGCATTGGGATGGCAAGCTTCTTTTCGTGAGCATATAAGCCGGGAGAAACAAACTTCCATATTTGATGTAAAACAACAGGCATCGCTAAAAATAGCGATACCATTAATGTCAGTTTGAAAGGGGCAAAAAAGGTTGCTGTAATGTCTGTTGCGATCATGGAGCTGCCTTCAGGCAGTTGGTCGCGTATCGGTTTACTTACGATTTCGTATATGTCATTGGCAAAATAAAATAGTCCGCAGAATATCACCAGTATCGATAGCACAGCGCGTAATAGCCGGTCTCTTAATTCAATTAGGTGCTCTAGAAGAGGGAGGTTGCCTTCATTTTGTGGTTTTGTCATTGAGCGTTGCTAATCCAAGGCGTGAGCAAGATAGTTAGGAGTTTGGTGTTGAGGTTTTTTCGTTTGAAGGCGTTGTTTTGGTGTCCTTAGCCAGAGGTGTCTCTTTTGTACTGTCAGCTTTACCAAGCCCAAGTTTTTCAGCCTGTTCCTTAACGACATCGTTAATAAGATTGCCTTTGGTTAATGAATGAGCTGATTCTAATGATTTCTTGATATCATTAATTCCGGCTTCTTCCATTTGCTCCTGGATGCGCTTTTTCATCTCATGAGCATTTACTTCTCGCTCCAGCTCATCCTTCACAGCGACGCTGGCACGGCGAATTTTTCCGATCCAGGCACTCGTCATTCGAATGGCGTGGGGCAAGCGCTCGGGTCCGAGCACTACCAAACCAATAATGCCTATTAGCATCAGTTCGAAAAAGCCAATATCAAACATGAAAACCCTTTCTTATCTTATTTCTTGCTGTGTTCAACTTATGTTCTTATTTGGCTTCGTCTTTTTCTTTGGCTGGCTCTTCTTCAGCCGCTGTCTTTTCGGTGTTTTGATCGAGAGTTTTTGTTTCCTCGTCACCCATGGCTTTTTTAAAGCCTTTTACAGCACCGCCTAAGTCGCCACCCAAATTACGTAATTTTTTTGTGCCAAACAAAAGCAATACGATAACTAGAACGATTACTAATTGCCAAATGCTAATACCACCAATACCCATAAAATTCTCCGCTTATTTGCTACGGTTGGCTTTTTCAACCAACCCGGATAAATCGAATCGTCGTGCTAATTCGTTTAAAATTGCCTGTGAATCTTCACCGCGTTGATGAAGCATCACGAGTGTGTGAAACCAAAGATCAGCCGTTTCATAAATGAGGTCGCTATTATCTTGGCTTTGTTCGGCATCTTTGGCCGAAATGATAGTTTCTGTAGCTTCTTCGCCAACTTTTTCAAGGATCTTGTTGAGACCCTTGTGATACAGGCCTGAAACGTAGGATGAGTCAGGAGCAGCTTTCTTTCGCTCTTCTAGTACGTTATCTAATGCTGATAGTATGTCGCTCATTATGGCCCTACGGTTTCGTGTTGTAACATGTTGATCTTAGCCTATTTTTGCCCTGATTAACCAC
>CAJXZM010000115.1 GCA_913063125.1 uncultured Gammaproteobacteria bacterium
TGAAGATCCAATCCTTTTTCCGTGAGCTTGTATTCATAGCGTTTTTGCGACTCGTCATAGAGGTCTTTATATAGAATACCAGCGTCTACCAATCGAATTAAACGGTCAGATAGACGGTGTTTTGTGATGCCCAAAGAGCGCTGAAGGTCAGAAAACCTCCGTATCCGCATAAAAATGTCGCGTAATATTAATAAGGTCCAACGGTCACCAAAGAGCGCAGTAGAGCGCGCGACGGAGCATGTTTGCGAATCAATGTCTTGCCAGCGCATAGAGTTTCCTAGGGCTAAATAGTGATAATTTCATACAGCAATTTACAACTCGATAGAGAATGCAGGAGAAATTAGTCTTGACAGGTTCCATTATAGAACCTTAGTATTGATATGCAAGTTCTATATTGGAACCCGTTACTGGCAGTGAAGGGTTCATCACAAACCTCTGAGAGAGCGCAATGGTTGAGTCAACGGCAAATAATGCATTTAAAAAGTCATCTTGTACGCTTTGTAGTATTAACTGTGGGTTGGAAATTAAGACCGGGGGGGCGGGTGGACGAGAGCTACTGAAGATAAAAGGGGACAAGGATAACCCATCCTCAGAAGGTTATCTGTGCAATAAAGCAGGGCGACTGAACCATTATCAAATGGGAGCAGATCGACTGAATACTCCCATGCGTCGAAAAGACGATGGAAGCTACGAGCCCGTAGATTGGGATACTGCTATTCGTGAAGTCGCAGCGGGTTTAAACAATGTAAAGCAACAATATGGTGGAGACAAAATCCTATTTATAGGAGGAGGGGGTCAAGGTAATCATTTGGGGGGGGCATATAGTGACGGCATCCTAAAAACCTTAGGTGTTAAGTATAAGACGAATGCACTAGCTCAAGAAAAAACAGGAGAGTTTTGGGTTAATGGGAAAATGTTTGGGGGAGGTCCTCATGGTGATTTTGAGCATGCAGAAGTTTCCGTTTTTATCGGAAAAAACCCATGGCAGGCTCACGGATTCCCACAAACACGTAAGGTCCTACAGGCAATTCATAAAGACCCTAAGCGCTCAATGATAGTACTTGACCCGTGTCTGACCGATACGGCAAAAATGGCTGAATACCACTTACAACTTCGACCAGGCACAGACGCTTGGTGTATAAGTGCGCTGATCGCAGTGCTAATTCAAGAAAACCTTGTTGATACCCATTTTATTGATCAGAAAACCACTGGTTTCGAAAAGATAAGTGGGCATTTTGAAGCCATAGATATTGCTGAATTCGCGAACATTTGTGAAGTTGATGAGGTTTTGATTAGGGACACTGCTCGCTGCATTGCAAGAGCACATTCTGTGTCAGTTTTTGAAGATCTGGGTATTCAGCAAAATATAAATTCTACTTTAGTGAGCTACTTACAGAGAATATTGTGGGTTACTACGGGGAATTTCGCTAAGAAAGGCGCGCATAATATTGCAATCCCTTTTGTGTCTTTAACCGATGCTAGCAAAGGTACTGCTACCTCCAAAGGTAAATCCAATATAAAAATTGAGAAAAAGAGCCCAGTATTAGGGTCTAGAGTAATAGTGGGGTTGATTCCATGCAATACCATCCCTGATGAAATCCTAACGGATCACCCTGACCGATTTAGAGCCGCTATCATTGAAAGTTCGAATCCAGTGCACTCGTATGCCGAGAGTGCTCGCCAAAGAGAGGCTATCCAAGCGCTGGAGTTCTCAGTGGTTATTGATGTTGCTATGACGGAAACGGCTCGAGAAGCAAGTTATGTGTTACCGGCTTCTAGCACCTTTGAGAAGTATGAATGTGTATTCTTTCAACAAGAATTTCCAAAGAACTTCTTCCAGTTACGCCAACCTATCGTGGCACCGTTGCCCGGGACACTAATTGAAGCAGAAATACATACCCGAATTCTTGAAGAATTAGGCGCTGTAAAAAACTATCACGTTAAATACTTAAAAACCGCTGCAAGAGTCGGGCGCAAAACATTTGCCGCTGCTTTCATTAGTTTATTAGGCATTAAGCCAGAGCTGTTAAAGGTTGCCCCTTCGTTACTGTATCGCTCGCTGGGTGAAACCCTTAAAGGGGGGGAGGCTGCCGCTGCTGCACCATTCTGGGCTTTAAGTCATCAGTTTGTTCAAAAGAACAGGCGTTATGCGGCTAATGCAGGGTTCGGGGGATCGAAGTGGGCCGCCGGTGAAAAGTTATTTAATGCCATCGTAAATAGCCCATCAGGCATTATTTTTACAGATTCCAAGAACTACGAAGATAGCTGGAAACGAATGCGCCAGGATAGTGGAAAAATCCAGCTTTATTTAAGTGAGTTATTTCCCCATTTATCTAAGTTGGATACAGGTATGCTTGCGTGCCCCAACGAGTTCCCATTTGTTTTAACTGCAGGTCAGCGACGTGCAGAAACAGCCAATACCATTATCCGTGATGCATCCTGGGACAAAAAAAATAAAATCGCCAGTTTATACATTCACCCTGAGGATGCCGAAAAATTAGAATTGGTGAAGGGAGACAACGTAAAGATAACTACCAAAAAAGGCCACGCAGAAACGTATGTTGAGATAACGACCATTCAACGCCCTGGTTTTATTTCTCTACCAAATGGAATAGGTCTTGACTATATAAAAGACAATGGAGATGTCGACAGAGTAGGGGTTTCACCTAATGAATTGACCTCATCAGATGACAGGGATTTTTTTGCAGGAACACCTTGGCATAAATACGTACCCGCACGTATCGAAAAATTGGCTTAACGATTAAGAGAGTATTTGGTATGGCATTTTACGTCACTGATAATTGTATTAAATGTAAATACACTGATTGTGTAGAAGTATGTCCGGTCGATTGTTTCTATGAAGGCCCAAACTTTTTAGTCATCAGCCCAGATGAGTGTATTGATTGCGCTCTGTGTGAACCGGAATGTCCAGCGGAGGCGATTTACAGTGATGACGAATTACCTGCTGATCAAAAACACTATATTGAGATAAATGAGGAGCTTTCATTAAAGTGGCCAAATATATCTGAGCAAAAACCTCCTCTTGAGAACGCAGAGGAGTGGGATGGCGTCGACGGAAAACTCCGATACTTGGAGAAATAATAAGCCACTTTATCTGATGACGTTTTGATGTTGTAGAGAGAAACCATGAAAAGTACAGAGTATTTCAATGGTAAGCGATCCACCACACCATTCTAGTATAGCCCCGCTCCAGGAGCCATACTAACGGCCTCAACTAAACTGGAGGTGCGTATGAATAAAGAACAATCGAAAACTCACGGAGAGGCGTGTAATGCGAGTGGACTAAACAAAAGTTAATATGCGAAGCAGCATAACCTCGTTTATCACAATTTCATTTGTTGGTCTCAAAAATTCTCAAGAAAGTCCGCCAACGACTTTGTCGCTGTAACCGTTAAGCCGACAGAGCCTGCTGACGTCATTGCTGAACCCAAGTCTGATAGCGATGTAGCTTCAGCATAGAACATAACGTTGTAGTAGTCGCTCAACCAAACTACTGTAAGCGATCCAGGAATCCCATTGAGCGCAACTCCAGGTTCAGAGACTTGTGCGGTTATAATTGTTCAGCATATATTTCCAAAATACTGCTAACAGTAGCCTGGGCTTTAGCATTAAGGGAGCCTTTTTCCTTTTCAACTATTTCAATTAGCGCATAATAAATTTGATATACCTGAACGATGCTATCCCAGTTTTCAGAACCTTGATTAGGTGTTGATTTGTCCAAATAAAAACGTTGGTTGTCTGCGCCGGTTTCTGAGTATTGATAAAGGTTTCCTCCATTATAGGTGGCGTAACTTTCAATATCTAACACTTTATTGCTGTGTTTAGCAGTAAAGAGGAAGCTCCCATCGCTGTTTTGTTTAGCGGTAAACCGCTGGTTGTCCGTATTGAAACAAGAATACTGAACAATATTTTCTCCATCATGTTGGCTAATATTATTTACATCCAAGCATTTGCCACTGTGAATCGCCTGAATTTGGTAAGTGCCGTCATTTAGCGGTTGAAAAAGCCAAAGCACACCTGAGAAAACTCAAACTATATGGTGATGAAAAATTCTTGGGCGCTACGCCTGAGGTTCCAGAAGAGTCGGATTTGGGTGGAAACTCAACTACTCCTGCAGTCGGTATAGAAATTGTACCCAATAACTCTGGTATATCTGGTTTTTCTGCATTTAGCATTGGAGGGCATAGTTGTCCTGTAGGGGCATGTTTTTCAAAAAATAATAGTAGTTACCAAGGTCAGTGTGATGCTTTTGGGACTAACGTTGCAAGAACCACTGTCTCCAGTTACCCTGGCTATCCCTCTTGTGAAAAAAATAGAAGACTCCTCAGGGACCTACCCGCATGCAACTACAGGCACTATTGTATGTTCCGCAAAACTGACTCATTGCGGAAAGTCCACTCAGGTTTGGGACGTAGTTGTTAGCCACAAAGAAACTGGTAAAACCATAGCGCTATTTAGGTGTACTCAAATGATTCTATATGCAAAGTAGAGGTGGTTATACAAGTATTAGCCACTAATAGCTAAGATGATTAGGGGGGGCGGGTTAATTAAAAAAACTTAACCTAAACTCGCTATTGGTCCCATTAATATTGGCTATTAGTTAGAACAGCTAATTAATTGTTAAGATATTTTCGTTTGTCGTGATGCATAACTAGTCTTAAAGTAAGTCTCATACAACAACAGAACAAGCACAATACATATGAGAGCTACCCTATGAACGATATCTTGCTAGATTCACCTTTCGCACTAAAAAATGGTTTAGTTATTAAAAATCGTTTTATTAAATCAGCTACCAGTGAACAGCTAGGAGATAAAAGGCGAAACCCGGGCCCTGCACTAGCAAAAGCATATGAACGATGGGCTGAAGGTGGTGTAGGGATTGCGATAACTGGCAACATTATGATTGATCGTAACGCATTAGGTGAACCAAAAAATGTTGTACTTGATGATAAAAGTGATTTAGAAGGTTTTAGACGCTGGGCCCGCAATGGAACAAAAAACGGTACTCACTTATGGGCCCAATTAAACCACCCTGGAAAACAGAGCCCAATTACACTTTCAAGATCCCCTGTAGCGCCATCTGCAATCCCCTTGGATATGGATATGAAAGGCGCGTTTGCGAAGCCAAAAGCCCTAACAGAAAAAGAAATTTTTGAGCTAGTTAATAAATTTGCTCAATCAGCACGTTTGGCAAAAGAATCCGGCTTTACTGGGGTTCAAATCCATGCAGCTCATGGCTACCTTATCAGTCAATTTCACTCATCAAAACATAACCAAAGAACCGACAAGTGGGGTGGGAGCATCGAAAACAGAATGAGATTTGTACACGAGGTGTACAAAGCTATTCGCAAGCAGGTCGGCGTTAGATTTCCGGTTGCGGTTAAACTGAATTCAGGAGATTTCATCAGCGGCGGATTTACAGAAGAAGAATCAATGATTGTTGCCAAAAGTCTCTCACAAGCTGGTGTAGATCTTATCGAGATATCCGGTGGAACTTATGAAAGTCAGGCAATGATTGACCCAAGTGAAGCACCAATGAAAGCTAGCACACGAAAACGTGAAGCTTACTTTCTGCATTATGCTGAAGGTGTTCGAGAAATGATTGATACGCCTTTGGCTGTTACAGGAGGTTTTAGATCGGCAAAAGGAATGAAGGAAGCCATTCAGTCTGGTGCTACTGACTTTGTTGGATTAGCAAGGCCTATGATGCTATATCCAGATCTACCAAATATTGCTGGCCGAGACGATAAAAGCACATTTGACGTTAAGCGTCCAACGACCGGTTTTAGAAAATTAGACACAGCAATGATGGTTGATTTGGCTTGGTGGGAAGAGCAAATTCACCTAATGGGAAAAGGAAAAGAGCCGAATGCCAATTTCTCAGCTTGGATTGCAGTAATCAATAACTTTTTTAGAATGGGGGCGAGCGCCTTTAAACCAAGAAGAGCCTGACTCCTTAGAATACTAGAGTGCCGACTCAATAGACCGGTCACGTTTAACGTGATCGGTCTTTTTTTTATACTAAAAGGATAATCTGCTAGTCTTTAAGTGACTTCTGATTGAATAAGTTCACAATATTATGAGTTCAAAACCACCATTATTGAATATGTTGCCTGCTTACGAGGCTGCTGGTCGATTATCTAGCTTTAAATTGGCTGCGGATGAATTATGTGTTACACCTTCTGCAATCAGCCAACAAATAAAACTACTTGAATCATATTTGGGCACCAAACTATTTAATCGTACAACAAGAAAAGTGGAGTTAACAGAGGTTGGGGTCAAGTTTTACCAAGTCGTTAGAAGTACCTTAGATCACTATCAAGGTGAATTTGAATCGTTTCGTCGTGAACAGATTGACCCACACATTCGATTATCCACTGTTCCTTTTATCGCGCACGACTTATTAATTCCCTCCATGCATTCCTATGAAAGTATAAGCAAGGAGCTGGATTTGAGAATCGAAACTTCGGAGAACATTATAGATTTATTCCAAGATAAATATTCAGTTGCCATACGGATTGGCGAGGGGGTATGGAGCGGCTTACAGAGCCGCTTACTTGCCCCACTAAAAATAAATATTGTCGCAAAAAAAGATATAATTCCTCAAGGGGGATTGAAAGATATAGAAGAATTGAAAAATTTCACATTGATCCACGCTAGAACAAATGTTGACGACTGGGCAGAATTGGGGAAGGTTATCGGTCAGGATTTTTCAAAAAACAAACATATTTACTTAGATAATTATTTATCTGCTGTAGCTTTAGCGGAGCAAGGTTTAGGGTTGATGATTTCATTGATGCCCATAACCAATCTTAGAATTAGGAATGGAAATTTGTTTACCGTCTTTCCTCAATCGTTTGATGTTCCCGGTAGAGGATTTTACTTTGTTCAAAATGAAGATAATGCACTCGTTGATGAAACAGACCACTTGTTTGAATGGGTACTAGATATTTTCAAGCGCATTTAGAGTCGTGATATCTACCAAGGGAAAAGAAATTTTTCTGGGGCATTACCGAAAAGATATTTGATTATGAAGGGCGTTATCTTCGGGGAATGCGTTGGATTTCTTATATTCCCATTTTTAGCGAAACTAAAAGAGAGCGTCCCGGCCCACCAGGTATTGTATTTAGATTAAACGATGAAAAGTCAGGGGTATTAATTTCTTCGTCTAATAAATTATGAATCGTTAGGTTGAGTTCGAGTTTTTTTCCTTTTAAGGCTTTGTTCTGAAAGCGCCAACCAGCAGAGGCGCTTACAAGATGGTAGAGCTCACTGTCAGGGTTTACGGAGAGAACACTGGGGTTGATTTGACTGATTTTGCCGTATTGACTAATTATGGAGTCAAATAACCCCAAGTGATAATTGGGCCCTCTTTTACCTAAGCCAATATTCAATAACCAGCGAGGCTGTAAGGTTGCATTGTCGACGCCATCAGTCTCGTTCTGCTGCCAAGAGTAATTGCCACTTAAATACCAATGGGTAAGGAAGCTTAGTTTTCCCTCAATCTCGACCCCCTGTAAGGTGCGCTTCCCTTGATTGCTAAATTGTACCTGCGTGCTGGGGGAGGGTAATGGTGTCGTGCTGATGATCTCTGTTAGCCGGCTTTTGTAGAGAGTTATGGAAACTTCACTACTATTGGTATGGCGTGACAGTTGAAGTTCGGTTGTAGCTATTAGCTCATTATTTAAATCTTGATTGCCTGTAATTCTCGCTCCAGTTAGTAATCTTTCACCAACAACCGGAGCCCTGAATGCTTCACCGTAAAGTAATTTAAACCCAAAGCCACTGGGGTAATTTCCGACCAACCCGAATCGCGGTGAAAAGTCGCCTGACGAAAAATCAGGTTCATTATATTGAGCGCCTGCGGTAATGGATAGGTCATTATTTAACGAATAAGTCGATTGAAAGTACATGGAATTGACCCAGTAGTCCCAATGGTTCGGATCGAATACCGTTACGCTGAAAGGATCCTCTGGATCAGCTGTGTCTTTCCCTGTGGATCGATCCCGAACAATACCAATGACATAGTTGAGGCCGAGTTCTTTTAGACTGCCAAATGCATTCAACTCGAAGTTGTAATCTTCGCTGAGGGCTTTGTTTTCAATAAGGGGGGTATCGACTACACTCTCTGGGGTGTCGAATGAATTGATGAGGTACTCACGATGATACGCGGTGTTGGCTTCTATTCTCACCGTGTCAGTGATCCGCCAGCTATAGCCTACATTCATGCTGGTCAACTTGTTTTCAAACCAGTGGGCATCACTCTGTCTTTTTTGAATAGAAGGAAACCACGTCATTCGCTCGCTCTCCGATTGAATGAGTGTCACTTCAAGCTCTTGCCAGGTTAGTCTATTGTGGCTCAGGAAATTGGACTTTTCATAGAAATTTGACTGTGTTAGCAGCCCATCCTCACCTACTGCATCGGAGTCATCACCATCTTGATCGAGAAACCGTGTTGTTGATTGAAAGGACCAGGTGTTAGCGGAATAGGTGGCATCTAGTGTGCCATCAACGGCACCAAAAGAACCTACGCCGAGCGACACGTTAGCGTTGGATACTTGCGCTTTTTTTGTGATTAGATTGATAACAGAAGAAAAGGCGCCAGAGCCGTAAAGGACTGATCCTGGCCCCCGAATTACTTCAATTCGCTGTAGTGACTCTAAGGGGTACAATGTATAGGGAAGTACATTTGAGCTATGCGTAATTGAATTTCGAAACATTGGCCTGCCATCAACTAAGACCAGCGTTCTGGCGTCTATGGCAGATGTCGTATCTCCTCGCACGGACAGGTTATTGAGCCCATAAATTGTGGTGAAATAAGGCTGCATACCGACAACTTTCTCAAGTACATTGGCAAGATTCCTTGATCCAAATAGCTGTATCTCTTCTTGGCTAATTACGGTTATAACGCTGGGCGCAGACCATTGGTCCTGAAGCGTTTTAGAGGCAGTGATAACCTCCACGTTTAACAGCTCTTCTAGTGACATGTTGAACACTTCACTTTCGATAAAGCCACTTTGGGTTAACGCAGGTTTGGTAAATATGAAGAGGCAACAAAACAGTACAGCGGAGTAACATGTTTTCACTGCATTTGGGCCTTAGCGAACAAGTCGCTGTAGAGAACAATTAATAATAGTATAGGTCTAACTCAAAGCTGCGTACATTTCATGAAGACAAAGTTTTCGCAAAATCAATAAGGAAATGGACTTGACTTATAACCTTTTGAGACTATCAAATTAGTCTCTCGTGGCGGAGGCTCTACAGGAGTTTCATGTTGACGGGGAAATGAAAGGTTCGACTTATCGGGAATGCATCGTTGATGAAATGGAGGGATTGATGTGGTGCAATCACCTTACGCGTGATCACAAGGAGTGCTGACTTGTGATCTAGGCTGATAAGAGAATTCTTTGGCTGCGCGTTTTCGACACGCTCCAATTTAGAACTTCTACCCTGTTCTTGCTTGCTTTTATTTAGAAAAGCTTCTATTGATTTAGTTGGCTTGCTTAATAATTCAATAATTAGGGCAGGGACTTATAATGTACAAGAGTCTTACTGACAACCGAAGCTGTAGGTTATTTGTATATATCCTTTTGGTATTTGGCGTGAATTACGCCGCAACCTTTATTGGTGCAGCGAAGGCTTCAGAGCCAACTCGAGATTCCAGCCCCCGAGAAGCTGAAACGACCTCCAACGTTTTGGAAGAAATTATAGTAACGGCCCAAAGGCGCGAGGAGAGCCTTCAGCAAGTACCGGTAGCGATCACCTACTTTGATGCTACTAGAATTGACGAGTTGGGTATCTATGATTTAGATGCGATCGAAACGTTTACCCCCGGTTTTGGCTTTTCCTCCTTCTCGCTAGGACAGCCGCAACTTTACATCCGAGGAATTGGGTCTAATGAAGATAGTGCCGGCGGGGACCCTTCAGTCGCCGTTTACTTGGACGGTATCTATCTGGCTCGTGGGTCTGCCATGGCCTTTAACTATTTCAATCTCGAACGAATAGAGGTTTTAAGAGGCCCACAAGGCACACTCTATGGAAAAAACGCCACTGGTGGCGTTATCAATATCATCACTGAAAAGCCCCACATGAATTTTGAAAGTGCTGTAAGAGTAACCCTGGGAAACTTAGATCATAAGATTGTTCAAGCTAAACTAAATTTGCCATTAAGCCCAAACTTAAGCAGTAATTTTGCCGCTAACTTTAACAAGCGCAAAGGTTATGTGAACACGCCCGTTGGCAATGCTCATTCGCTAGATGATTGGGGTGTGCGAGGGCAAATTTACGCTGTGCCCAATGAAAGCCTAGAAATATCCTTCGCAGCTGATTACGCAAGAATCGACCGTACCGGTAGTGCTCGACAAGCTACAGGCGGCGGTATTGATGAGCTTTACAGTCCAGGTGTTCGAGAATCTGAACAAGACTTTTTGGGCTTTCAACGGCGTAAAGCTGGCGGAGCTCGCTTCGAACTTAACTGGGATTATTCCTGGGGGACCCTGACTTCATTGACCGGTTACAGGGAGAGTGATTACCAATGGTTTGAAGACGGATTAGGCCTTCCTGTCGAAGCACCAGCACTTGATTTTAATGATATCGTGGATGAAACCTCTGAGCAGTTCAGTCAAGAACTGCGCTTAATTTCACTAGATGACTTAGACTTGTCCTGGTTAGGGGGCATTTATTTGTTGCGAGAGAATGCCCACCGTGTTGAGCGGTTCGACGTTTATAACTTTGGGCCTCCTACTGGCAGCGTTGAGGATTTAACCGGCGAACGCTCTATTTCAAATACATTTAATCAGCGCAATAGACTTTATAGCTACGCTGCGTTTGGTGAGACAAACTACCTAGTTAACCGTCAATGGGCTATTACGCTAGGACTTCGTTATACCTATGAAAAAAAACGTTTCTCTAATTCTGCCGATGATAGTTTAAAAGCCTTTCCTATACTTATCCAGGCACCTTTCGAATACGAAATCAGCGAGCAAAAAGATTGGGGCGCACTGACGTGGAAATTACTTACCGAACATCAGCACTCAAATCAACTAAAGTCCTATGTTAGTGTAGCTAGAGGGTTTAAAAGTGGGGGATTTCAAGGCCAAGCTGCTACTGCTGACAGTGCAGCGACCCCTTTTGATCCAGAGTACGCAATTAACTACGAACTAGGCATTAAATCACAGTGGTTACAGAACAGGTTAAGGTTAAATGCATCCATTTTTTACCTGGACTATTCTGATTTGCAGGTTCTGCAGTTTGTGGAGGTGGCAGAAGGAACTATTCAAACGACAGAAAATGCCGCAGACGCCATCAGTCAAGGAGTGGAACTGGAGTACCAGTGGAGAATAGACGAATATCTTGATCTATTTGGTTTTTATGCTTATAACGATACGGAATACAAAAAGTTTATGTCCGTTACTGGTGACCTTTCTGGAAACGAACTAAGGAATGCACCAAACAACTCACTTGCCAGTACAATTCGGTATTCTAACTACCCTATCGAAGATTTAAAACTCATCGCCTTGCTAAGTTATCAATATCGCGATGCAACATTCCAAGACGTCAATAACTACCCAATTAACAAATTCGATACCCGTAAACTAATTGACGCGTCACTCACTCTGAGTTGGTCAGATGAACAATATTCCGTTAAGCTCTATGGCAAGAATATCACCAATGAAGTTTATCAAACACATACTTTTCAAACTAATAATGGGGATATATCCAGCCAGAATTTTGGACCACCCCGAACGTACGGTATTGTTTTTTTCGCTGAGTTTCGTTAATCATCAGAACAACAAATAACTAACAATGCCACTACATGCTAATCAGATTGTTGATATGAGTCGCGACTCAAAATGCGTTGTCTAATTTATCTGCTTCGTTACGCTGCGCTTTAACCCAAATCGGTTATCCTATCTTTGGCGCACCATATAAACGATTAGCTAATAGGGTTAGGTTTGTGCCGTTTTCAAAGAGAGATTGATAGCTATAGTATAGAGGTAGGGATTTAATCTATTACTACATTAAAATATTCATGAGAGCTTAAAATGAGATTGTTTATATTTGGGGTGATCGTCTTTCATATTTCATTTTCGTGTTTTTCAAAAGAACAGATTAATTGGCTTTCTGCTAATTTTCCCCCGGTCATGGAACTTAATGATCAAGAGGTTCCTGTTGGAGGTTATGTCAAAAAACAAATGGATATTATCTTCCAGGAAATGGAGGGTTTTGAGCATACTTATATAAAAATGACGTGGGCAAGGGCCTGGGCTAGCATCAAATCGGGGTATCCAGTTTGTCACACGATGGCTGCTAAAACACCGGAGCGAGAGCAATATGCCTATTTTTCAATCCCCAAAGAGGTGACAACATTAAATGCCATAATTATGTCACGTGACATGGCCAAGAGATTATCGTACCCGCAAAGCATTTCACTAAGCCAGTTATTACAGAATGGTGAGTTTAAGGGGGTACTCCAAAATGAACGATCTTATTTACCTTTTATTGATAAATTATTGGCCACTTATGAAAAGAGAGTCAGAATAGAGCGAGTAGCCACTAGAAGCCATCAGCTACTTCAAATGCTTTCCCGGAAAAGAATCGATTACTTCATAGATTTTCCAGCGGTTATTGGTTTTTCCGCTAAGAAATACGATATCAATGAAGAGCAATTTTTTATCTCTAGAATTGAGGGTGCTCCATCTTATGATTTTTCTTATTTTGCTTGCCCTAAAAATGAATGGGGGAAAAAGATTATTAATAGATTGAATCAAATAATTAAGCAGTACGCTCCTACAACGATATGGCTAAATATCTACAAAGAGAGTCTTCCCAGGAGATATCGGCCTTATATAGAGAAGGTCTATCGGGAAGAATATGTGCCATTAGTTCTTTCGAATTAGAAAAAGTAAGTGTTCTACCAATCAAATTTCAGGCTTCGATGGGTGTGATGGAATCGTGAGTTGTCTTTCTGCGTAGAGTGCCGAGTAGGGCCTAAGTGGGTATGGGCCTAAATAGGCTAGCTTAGTAACTTCTATCTGCTCGTTAGGTTAGATTCAAAATGCATGAGTAAGTAGTACCTCCATTAGTGTGTCTATACTGGAATGTGATGTTGTCTTTTCTGTGTAGGGCACCTAAGTGGAGTAGTTTTGCTGCGTGTATGGTAACAAGGCCTAAAGTTTTTTCAGCGTGTAATGCTGAGTTGTGGAGGTTTATTTACTTAGTTTTCATGTTTTTTTTGATATCTTCGTCTGTGTTTGCAGAGGCTGTGGTTGAGCCTGTCCGCTTATTCTCTAAAGATAGCTATTTGTTAAGTACAAGAATGCAAGTGTTAGAGGATAAAACCAATAGATTGACAATCGATCAAGTAGCATCCTCTCAATTCGAATCTTCTTTTAAGTCAAACGATCAACCCATTTTAAATATAGGCATAAGTAAGTCTACTTACTGGCTAAAAGTCTCATTGACTTACCCCGATGCATATCCTAATAAGGAGGAACAAAAGCAGTGGTATCTTGAGGCAGGAAGTTCCCAAGTTGATGAGGCCAATCTGTATATTTCGGAATATGATGGTGTTTATGGAGTGCAGTCATCAGATGTGAGGACTACATATTCAGATCGGCCGATAATGCATGTTAATAGTATTTTTCCAATTAACTTAACACTGGGACAGGAACTGACGTTATATCTTAAAATAAAAAAGTCAACATCCCTTCGTATTCCCTTAGTACTATGGACGCCTGAAGGTTTTGTGAAAAAGGCTGGGGTGGAGGAGTTTTTTTATGGTTTGTTTTATGGGGGAATGTTAATTCTACTCGCCTACAATTTATTTCTGTATGTGTCTATACGTGATATTAGTTATCTATATTACGTGTTTTATTTAGGTAATGTGACAATATTCGAAATGCTAGAGATGGGTCATGGCCTGGTGCATTTGGAAAATATGCTTTTCGTAATAAGTCGAGAATATATTGTTTTCTTTGTTTGGTGGATGACAATCTCGGCTGTGCTTTTTGCTAAGAGTTTTATGCATCTGGAAACGGAATATATAAAACTTAATTTTAGTGTCAATGTTTTTCTGGCTGTAGCTGTTGTAAGTGTTTTATTGGCTTTTTTTTATGACGTTTATATTGCTGTTGAGTGGACTCGAATAATTAACTCGATATTTATGACAATATATATCTGTATTGTTTTCTATGTTTGGATGAAAGGGGATGCTAATGCGAAGTATTTTTTTGTTGCGTGGGGGTTTAACATATTGGGATTCATGGTTTTTTCTGCTGTTACATCAACAACTCTTCCTGCAACGCCGTTAACCTTGGCAGTGACACCTATGGGTATATTGCTTGAATCGTTGTTTTTTTCATTTGCATTGGCTAATCGAATTAAGTCGGAGCAATCTTTGATGATAGCTGCTGATGAGAAAGAGATGAAATATATGGAGCGATATCAATCGGCATTTGATAATGCCTTGGTGGGTATGTATAAGATGGAGCTTTCCGGCAGGGTGGTTAGTGTGAATCCTGCGATGGCAGATATGCTAGGATTTGATGATGCCGATGCATTGTTAGTACATGATAGATCCATTTTTAATGTTGTTTTTGATCGATCTGAACAGCAGCTTCCTGAATTGCTAGAAAATGGAGCGGTTACAAATAACCAGTGTTTTAGACGGGGTGATGGTGAAATTGTTTGGGTTGCTCATAGCGCTCGAACTATTGTTGATATATCAGGAACAGTCATGCATCTGGAGGGTACGCTTGAGGATGTAACGCAAACTAAACTAAAGGATTTGGCAATAAGAGAGAAAGAGAAAGAAATAACTAAGAAAACCATTGCTGAGGCATCAACACTCGCTAAAAGTGAGTTTTTGGCCAATATGAATCATGAAATAAGAACACCGTTAGCTGCTATCATTGGCTTCAGTGAATCTCTTAAAGATGAAAATATATCGGGTGACGATAAAGAAAATGCTATTGCACTGGTTGTTGATAGTAGCAATATCCTATTGCAACTAATTAATGATATTTTAGATTTTTCAAAAATTGAAGCTGGGAAGTTAGACGTAGAAAATATCCCGGTTAATGTTTGTACCATTGTTAATGGCCTTAGGGATGAGTTTGAGAGTAAAGCTAAACATAAAAACCTTAGGTTTGACGTTGTATATCGTTACCCTGTTCCTTCAGATGTATTGAGTGATCCAATCAGAATTTATCAGATTTTGTCAAACTTGTGTGCCAATGCAATTAAATTCACCGATACTGGAAGTGTTGTTTTAGTGGTTTCTTGGGATGAAAAGATTAATAAACTTAAATTTGAAGTTATTGATAGTGGATTGGGGCTTGAAGAAGAGATAAAAGAAAAATTATTTCAGGTGTTTGATCAAGCAGATACGTCGTCTACCCGGAGGCATGGAGGCGCTGGTTTAGGTTTGGCTATATCAAAAAGGCTTGCCAATATAATGGGGGGTGATATTGAGGTGCTGAGTAAAGCTGGAAGAGGAAGTGTATTTACCTTAACGATAGCCGCTAAGTTCCCCCGAAATATGATGTGGATTAGAATCAATGATTTGTCTGTCCCCTCTCGTGTAGATAAAGCACCTAAGATTCCTCAGTTAAACGGAGTGGTGTTGTTGGCGGAAGATAATGTTGTGAACCAGAAGCTTATTGAAAAAACATTGAAAAAAACGGGAGTTACTGTTGCCGTTGTTTCTGATGGAGTGGAAGCTTGCGAATACTGTGATAACTCATTGCCTGACTTTGTTTTGATGGATATTAATATGCCCAACCGCAATGGTCTTGACGCAACGAAGTATTTGAGAGGAAAGGGATACAATATACCTATTTATGCGTTAACGGCAGAGACGGCCAAAGAAGAGATAGATAAAGCCTTAGATGCGGGTTGTGATGGTTTCCTGAATAAACCTCTTGATAGGACATTGTTGTTTAGTGCGCTTGCCGAAAATATTCTTCATAAATATCCAAATGAAAGGCTCCCCTGATTTTTAGAAATATAACAGTGACGTGGTCAACCAATATTGACGAACCCAGTTAAGCAGCCTCCTGTATTTGAGGCTTGCATACTCCAATCAACAATTTTGCGAGAAAACAGATCAATCGCAACCGCCAGATATAGCCAGCCTTTCGTTACCTCTGTACCCTTGGTCTATAAATGAAATTTGTCAATATGAAATGAAAAAACTTTTCTGGGTCAGATGAAACCTGTAATAGCTAGGACAGTGGTTAATCTTTGCTTCTGCATGAGCTACATTGGTTGGGATTGAGCTTATGGCAATGATCAATAAAGGTTAGATAAAGAAGGTAATGTCAGGTTCTTTGCCGGCAGCACAACCGTTTTACGTGCTAGCTACGTAAGACCAAAAATTATTTTTCAGCTTTTGTGCGAATCGTGCTATTCGCGACGAAACCGTATTAACTTATAACCTTTTAATTAACTAATTCTAAATTTCTATTTTGAGTGAAACTAAAATAGAACGCCCGGAGCCACCAGGTATGGTGTTAAGTGTAAACGCAGCAAAGTCCGGAATATTGATGTCTTCATTCAGTAAATTATGAATGGATAGATTGAGTTTGACGTTTTTTTCTTTGAATTCGTTGTGCTGAAAATGCCAACTGGCAGAGGCGCTTACTAAGTGGTAGATTTCATTGTCAGGGTTAACGGAGAGAACGTCGGGGTTTACATCGCTGACTTTACCGTATCGGCTAATAATCGTGTCGAATAATCCCAAGTGATAATTGGCGTCTCTTTTGCCCAAGCCAACGTTCAATAACCAAGGAGGTTGTAACGTTGTATCGTCTACGCCGTCAGTCTTATTCTGCTGCCAAGAGTAATTTCCGCTTAAATACCAATGGCTAAGGAAACTCAGTTTACCCTCAATCTCTACACCTTGTAAGGTACGTTTGCCTTGATTGATAAACTGCACTTGGGTATTAACGGTTGACGCTTGTGTCGTACTTATTATATCTGATATTTGACTATTATAGAGAGTCATTGAAAGTTCGCTGGTTTCTGTGTGATGAGATAGTTGAATTTCGGTTGTTGCAATTAGCTCATTGGTCAAATCAGGGTTACCCGCGAGTGTATCGAGTGTGGTAAATCTTTCTCCAACAACGGGTGCTCTGAAAGCTTCACCATAAAGTAATTTGAACCCAAAACCATTCGGGTAGTTACCCACTAAGCCAAATCGAGGTGAAAAGCCGCCTGGCGAAAAATCAGGTTTATTATATTGTGCGCCAGCTGTAACGGATAAAACGTTGTTTAGCGAATAAGTGGTTTGAAAATAGGCTGAATCGATCCAGTAATCCCATTGGTTCGGTTTAAGCCTCGCAGGGACCCCTGGGTTATCCTTATCCTCTCCGCTGGACCTGTCGCGAATGACACCAATGACATAATTGAGGCCGAGGTTGTCATGATTACCAAATACCGTCAATTCATAGTGGTAATCCTCACCGATCGCATTGCGCTCAATGACAGGGTCATTGGCACCGCCTCCAAGGGAGTAACTAGTATCAAAAAAGTGTTCTCGATGGTACGCCGTATTGGCTTCCATTCTAAATGTATTATTTATCTGCCAACGATAGCCTATATCAAAGCTGGTGCGTTCGTTTTCAAACCGAGGAACTCCATCATCCTTAACCTGAATTGAGGGAAACCAAGTCATTCGCTCACTTTCAGAACGAATTAGTGTTGCCTCAAACCCTTGCCAGGTTAGTTTGTTGTGGCTCATGAAACTGGAGTTTTCATAGAAATTAGATTTTGTTGGTAACCCATCGACACCAGTTGCATCAAAGTCGTCACCATCCTGGTCGATAAACCGTGTTGTTGATTGAAGGGACCAAGTGTCTGCGGAATAGGAAGCATTCAGAGTGCTATCAACGGTACCAAAAGAGCCTAGGCCTAACGAAAGGCTAGCGGTTGAAACGTGTACTTTTTTGGTGATTAGGTTGATAACAGAAGAGAAGGCCCCTGAGCCGTAAAGAACGGACCCTGGCCCTCGTATTACTTCGATACGCTGGAGTGACTCTAAGGGGTATAAGGTATAAGGAAGCACGTTCGTGCTATGTGCAAGTGAATTTCGAAACATTGGCCTACCATCAACCAATACCAACGTTCTCGCGTCGACGACTAACGGGGTATCGCCCCGCACAGCGAGAAAACTAAGGCCAAACGCCGCTTGGAAATAGGGCTGCATACCGACAATTTTTTCAAGCACATCAGCAAGGTCCCTTGATCCAAATAGCTGTATCTCTTTTTGGCTAATGACCGTTATAACACTCGGTGCAGACCATAGACTTTCTGGCGCTTTTGATGCTGTGATGACCTCCACATTCAGTAGTTCTTCCAACGACATGTCGAAGACTTCACTTTCAATGAATTCACTTTGAGTTAACGCGGATTCAGAAAAAATGAACAGGCAAGCAGACAATAGTGCTGAATAAAGCCTTTTCACTGCACGAAGACCTTAGCGAACAAGTCGCTGTTGAGAACAGTTACCGAGAGTTACTGTTATTATAGGCCTAAGTTTAAATTACGTACAATTTGTGAAAGGTCAATTAAGGTAGTTCAATTGAGATAGTTCAGTACATCCCAATCACGCGTCAATAAGTCGAATTGGTTATAAATATAGTCCTGATTTTTTAGTGCCTGTAATTTACTATCCATCATCTCTAGTTGACTGAGGCAGGCGCTATTCTTAGAAATGGCTATCCGTTCACTGGTCGTGTAGATTGGCGTAGCGATAAAGGCAATATCGATATCAAAGTTGTTTTCCTTTATGTAGTGTATTGTTGGCAATAGAGGTGAGAGTAGATACTGTATTCTACCTCTTGCGAGTTTTTTCAA
>CAJXZM010000116.1 GCA_913063125.1 uncultured Gammaproteobacteria bacterium
GAGATATACGGAGAATCAAGAAATGATCATCCATAAGCACGCAGCACCCGCTTTAACACATGTTAGGCTCAGTTCTTTTTGCATCGGACTGTTAGGTCTCACTTTACTTGGCGGCTGTGGCAGTGGTAGCAATCAAGGTGGCACACCGACAGAAGAGCCAGCACAAACATTAAACCGTGTTCAAAGTGATACAGAGTTTACCGCTTATCTCAAAGACGGTCTAAAAAACACGTCCAAAATAGGTGGTAACGTAGATTATGCGCCTGAGTTTCTTTCGCCTATTGCGGTTGATGCCGTCGCCGAAAGCGCCCTCGATAGCGCAGAATCCGCCGGGGATGCGGTAGCCGGGTTCGGTGAGTTTTCTTCAACCAATGTCATCGAAGAAGGCGTTGATGAAACGGATTTTGTGAAGTTTGACGGGGAGATTCTCTACGTAGTAGAGCAACCCTCAAGTCCTATTTATTGGATTGCTGACGGTGTTATTGCCACCGACGAGATACTACCTGGCCCTGAATTCGCAGGCCTCGTCCAATTGTTCAAAACAACCACCAACCCTGCCACAACAGAACCAATATCCAACATTGACGTTGCAGAAATTAACGAAACTATTTCAGGCATTTATTTACATGGGCAACGAGATACTGACGAAGCCACGATGGTAAGTATTAGTACTAGCCGTCACTATGGATGGTCTTTCTGGGCGAATGAGTCGGCGTGGACAAACGGAGTGACGCGGGTACAGGTTACCAATGTTTCTGATCCATACTCTCCCATTAAAACGGCTGAATTTTCCTGGCAAGGTTATTACATTGACAGCCGCCGCGTTGGGGATATGTTATACGTTGTTAGCAGATTTACACCCCACTTAGCAGGATTAGAGTTTTTGCCTAGTTCTATCGAAGCTGAGGCGAATAACAACCAACTGATTAATGATGCAACATTAGGTGAGCTGTTGCCAAGCTTAACCATAAACCAAGTGTCTAAGAATATAGAAAACACACAGCCGTTGCTGGGTTCAGGCGATTGTTTTCTTACCCCTAGATTTTCCGAAAACGATCATAGTGCATCAATTGTTACCATTACAGCGATTAACCTCAGCAGCTTGGATGCGCCCTCATCTGTGTGCACTCCTGCGTTTAATGGGGGACTCTACGCATCAACCTCATCACTTTACTTAAATGAGACTTACAACTACTTGGAAGATCAAATAACTGCTATTCATAAATTCGATATCTCAGAGGAAGAAGCTGTTTACAGAGGTTCAGGAAATGTTATAGGCAATATAGGATGGAGTGGTGCGGGGTTCAGGATGAGCGAATATAACAATCAACTGCGGGTTATTTCAACATCCTATTCTAGTGATTGGTCACCGTTTCATCATTTGGCCATCTTAGAGGAAGCCCAAGGTTCAGTGGCACGTTTAAAGACCATTTCTGAACTACCTAATAGCGAAGATCCATCACCGATAGGGAAACCAAATGAAGAGATATACGCAACAAGATTCTTTGGTAACAAAGCGTACGTGGTGACCTTCGAGCGTACTGACCCTTTATATATTTTGGACCTAGAAGACAGCCTACACCCCAAAATTGCAGGTGAGTTAGAAGTGCCAGGGTTCTCTACCTACCTTCAATTATTAGATCAAGATACATTGCTGGGCATAGGTACGATAAACAATACCCCACAGGTCAGCGTGTTTGATGTTAGCGATATCAACAACCCCTCTCTAGCTGACTCTATGGCCTGGGAAGGGACCGGTACAACAACTGCTGCCAATTATGATTATAAAGCGGTGACATTTTTACATGATACCGAGTCACAAAGCACTCGACTTGTACTCCCGATGGTTAAACGAGATGACTGGAATTTTGTCTCTCAAGGTGCTCAATTACTTGATATTAACCACAAGAATATGAAAATTTCTGATAATGGCTTTATGGGGGTTTTGGATAATATCAAATATGGAAAAGAACGCTCAGTTATTCATGACAACGCAGTGCACTATATTAATGGGTCCAATATCTGGTCGGCTGACTGGAATCAACCTAATTCGTTTACAGGATCGTCAGTAGGAGTAGAGTAACCGTTAGGGGGGGGGGTGGCGCTAACTAATGCGCCACGGCTTTTCTTGATTCGTTCAAATCCAAGATTTACCCATTCGGATGGCTGGCTCTGGGAAGGGGGTACAACTCCCCCTCTTCTTTATAAGCTTCCTTGATGGATCACCTACCATTTGTAACCAAGCGAGTTGAATACTTCATATAGGCACTGAGCTCTCATGCCGTCTAATACCGCATTCCTATATCTACTGATAAAAAACCATAAAAACATCATGTAGTATTCGCAAAAAAAATTCTACGCGTTATATTGAGGATAAATTTCTTATCATCCCCAAATACATACCAATACATACCAATACATCAGGTCAGTCAACATGGCGATTAAGGTAAAAATCCAAGTAAATGAACAGCGCGTACTTGGCTGTTTGATAGAAAAAGAAGTCACCACTCCAGACCAATACCCTCTTTCTCTAAATGCGCTAACAAACGCCTGTAATCAAAAAAGCAATCGCGACCCCGTGATGTCACTGTCAGAAGCTGACGTTCAAGACACACTGCATCAATTAAAGGAAAAGCGCCTGATTTCACTCGAGTCGGGGTTCGGTAGCCGAGTAGTAAAATATCGACACCGCTTTTGTAACACCGAGTTTGGGGAGCTAACACTATCAGCTCAAGAGCTGGCAATCATTTGTGTCATGTTTTTAAGAGGCCCTCAAACACCAGGGGAATTACGTACCCGCACAAACCGGCTTTGCGAATTTTCAGACGTGTCGGTTGTTGATAGCGTACTAAACACGTTAGTGGGTCGAAACGATGGGCCTTTTGTCACTATTTTAGATAGAGAACCCGGTAAACGGGAGGCACGTTACGCTCACCTTTTTGACGACCTTAACGCCTCCGAGAACTTGCAACCTCAAGAACCCCGAAGCACGGCCCTCCCCCCTTCTAACACCGATAACGAGCGCATCGACTACCTAGAGTTGAGAGTTGATGACCTTGAAAGCAAACTCGCCGACATATTGGAACGCCTGAGTTAAACATTTAAGTTTAACCCTTAAGTTTAGTACTTAAATTAAGTCCCTAATTGGCCTTTATAATAGCCTACAACCAACCTGCAACGGCTTGTATCGGAGCAACATCGGATTGCTCCGATACCCATACAACAACACTGTATCGCTCAGCATCAAGCTTGGTCTTAACACCTGCGTTAGACCACTCAGTTAATATTGTTGGTAACCGGAGATCAGCCGAAAACCCGCCACTATCTCCTTTTAACAACACATTCTCATAACCAACCACAACAAAGTCATGTACTAACGCCAACCCTCTATTTTCTCCATGTTTAATTGGGGTTTTTATACCAAACCCTAAAACAGCCACGTGAATACGAACCCGTCGCTTACCTGCTGCATCAAATGTAATACTGACATTACCCAAATCAACAACAGCTTTGAGATTAGCGTTGACACTGACTGGTTGGTGAGGGACTGCTTTCTGTCGAAACCATCCATTCCACCCTTTTCCATTAACCACAAAACCCGGTGTTGCCACATTCCTCGTATGTCCTAATTGCTTATAGCTACGCTGACGTTTACTAAATTCAGGCCTCGCAAAAGGATCTTTCCACCCCAAATAATCCCAATAGTCCACATGGAAGTTTATCGGAATAATATCCTTCCACAATGAGGGCTCATCCACAAATGAAGAAAGCCAGCGTTCTGCTGGCGGACAGCTACTGCAACCCTGAGATGTATACAATTCGAGAACAGTAGCAGGGCGCTCTCCGCTTTCTAACAGCAGAGGGGCCGCACTGGCCTTAGATACAAAAGAAAGTGTTACTGCCAAAAAAATTAAAATTAATGTCTGATTACTCATTCGTAAACTCGTTGTTGCTGATACCAAATTTATATTTAATCCTCATTCATCATAAATAAATCGCCACGTTGAGTTATCACGATTTGATAACGTTTCTATTACAATTCGTCTCCAACAGCCTAGGCAAAGTCTAATAGACCTACCCGGGCGCTTAATTTTCACACTAATACACTTGACGGTTTCATTTACATCCCTATAATAAATAACCAACCAGTTACTTTTATTTCATAGAGCCCTATCATGACAGCAGAAAGAACATCCAAAGGTGAGCAAACTAAGCAACGCATCCTAGAAGCTGCTGCTCAGATGTTCTGGAAGAGTAGCTACCATAACGTTCGCGTTGATAAGATCGTGGCTGAAGCCGAAGTGAATAAGGCATCTTTTTATCAATATTTCAAAAATAAAGAGCAGGCAGCGCTAGAGTGTGTCAATTACATGTTTCTCCGGACCAAAGAATACGTTTTTGACGGCGCCTTTGAGAGCACACAAGAACCCATCGAGCGACTCGAAGAGATCTTCAATCGCCTCTATATTGCACATAAAGAAATGAAAGATGAAGACGGTAATATTCGAGGGTGCCCTTTCATGAATATGGGCAATGAATTGGCAACTGACAGCGAGCTAATTCGCCAGAAGGTTGAATACGTATATAGCGAACTTCATCGCTACCACCAAAAGATTTATGAAGATGCTAAAGCTATGGGACTTACCGATGCCATTTGGGACCCAGAAGTAGTCTCCCGACAGTTACAAGGTGTTTTAAACAGTGGCATGGCAAGCGCAAAATTAAGAAATCGCCCTGAAGACATCATTGACGCTCTACCTGCTGCAAAAGCCATTTTAGGGGTGTCGCAGCAATAATATTCAATTTTAAGATTTACGCCATTTATAACTAACTAGTTATATATAATAATGCCAATGGAGATACCAATGAACATATCTAACAACACCATACTTATCACTGGTGGCAGCATGGGTATTGGACTTGCACTTGCTGAAGAGCTTCTACAGCAGAACAATACCGTCATTATTTGTGCAAGAAATCAGAAAAAGCTAGATAGCGCACAAAAGAAAAACCCTAACCTTCACACTGTCACTTGTGATGTCTCTGATGAGCACTCTGTTTCTAATATGGTCGACAATCTACTTAAAGATCATCCAACATTAAACATTCTCATTAATAACGCCGGAATGATGCATTTACATGACGTAGTAAACAACTCTCTTGCGCTTGAACATCAAAAGAATGAAATTCTAACCAATATTTTTGGTGTTATCTCATTATGCGACAAGTTACTTCCACACTTAATAAAACAGAAAAATGCAGCGATTGTAAACGTCACGTCTGGTCTAGCTTACATGCCCTTCATGGCAGCTCCAGTGTATACCGCAACAAAAGCCGCGATTCATTCATACAGTTTAAGTATTCGAGCCGCACTTAAAAACACCTCTGTTACTGTTTTTGAAGTACTACCTCCTATGGTGGAAACTGAAATGTCTCACGGCATGGACATGCCTGGCATGAAGAAAATGCTACCGAATAATTTAGCTAAATACACCATCAAGAAAATGAGAAAAGACACGCTAGAGATCAAACCGGGAGCTGCATCAATGATGATAAAAATGTACAACTGGTTCCCATGGATGATCAACAAGATGATGGACAACATGGCCCCCAAATTATTAGCCGACATAACTCATTCAACCAAATAGAGGAAACATAAAATGATTGAATACATACTTATTACTGCACTCGCCAGCTTTATTAATATATACACTGTTACAGTAGTATCTGATGCTAACTTCAAACTTCAAGAACCTAAGATTGGATTTGTAACAGTAAGTGACGCTGGAGAAAGCACCATGAAAAACAACGATGTTAGTAACTATGTTTTTTGAATATTGCTGTCGAGACCAATACAGGGCGCATAATCCCTCCCGTTATTGATCTCGACATAAAAGCCAACTAACCATAGGTTTTATTAAGATATTCAATGATATCCCAAGACTCAAACATCTCTTCTCCAGTATTTGAATCTACTAAATAGGGAACCTGAACTTTTCCCGATCGCTTATTCATTGCATCTCTTTTTGAGCCCGGCACGGGAACATACGGTTTAGTGGTAAAACGAAACTCCGGCGGACCCATATCGGACATTTGCTGTTTTCCCAAATTGCGTAAAGTGTAAGGGATACCTAGCTCGGCCAAACGCTCTCGAACAGGACGAGAAAACGGGCTGGACTCAAAACTATATAGCTCTAGCGGCTGCTCTGGCTTTTTCAAGCCAGAGTAAGAAACACCCTGACTTAATCGTGATGCTGACATCAACATTGAGCTTAACATCGCGACATTGTGCGCGACCAGAGAGCGCTGCTTGCCATTCCCGTATTCTGCATACAAATAATTAACAATATCAAAACTTTCATACATTTCTTGTCCGGTATTTCCATCAACAAGAAATGGCATTTGCACTTTGCCGCCCAAAGCCCTTAGTTCAGCTCGCACCTTTTCATCCCCTTTAGCAACGGGGATAATTTCAACGTCCAAATCAAGTTCGGTTAAAGCTTCTCTCGCTAAACGACAAAAAGGGCAACCTTCCATGTCATAAAGTTTAAGTAGCACTCCCTCAGGTGCACGACCGATATTCTCTTCAATAACAGAGGTGCCCCGCCATAACCCAAGGGTAGATGTGAGGGATGAGGGAACACCTCTAAAGAAATCTCGTGTCTTCAACATGTCTTACTCCATAAGGTATACGCTTTTCGACCCTCGGAGTATAAAGCAATTTTACAGAAAGCTAGCAACTCCTTGCATTAAAAGCTCGCTCAGCTCAGGTTTTTCTTCACTGGAGAAGTACTGCTGGATAAGCGTTATAAACGTTGACACTTGCGCAGGTGACAATCCAAGCTGATCAAACAACCCGATAAGCTCTCCCGCTTTCCCTGCACCAGCCAACAACCCGCCCACCAAGCCGCCATTTTCTTGCTTCGTTGGTGCAGCAGCCAAAAGCCCATCCATTTCAGGAACTGCCTGAGCAATGGCATCGAAATCTTCTTTGTTCAGTGAACCTTGAGCAGTTTTGAATATAGCACCAAGTCCTCCACTCGCTTGATCTGCTGTAACGCCTGCTTTAGCGCTAACCAAATCCACTATTGACTGGGTTGCAACATCTTTCGCAATTTCCGTTGCCACACTCTTTAGATCTGGAGTTGCCACTTCAACAGCCTGCACAACCTTTGGGGATGCTGACTCAGATGTTTCAAACAATTCGTCCCACCACCCTGCATAAGCAGTTGTTGAAATTGAAACTGCAGACATTAACAAAATAACGTTGAATAATTTGTTCATTATGATCTCTTAGTTGTTGTTAACACAGTCAAAGGAATATTCTTGCGCAGACTACCACATGTTCAGCCCATTCATCCCACAAGCAAGCGAAAGCCTTCTCCAATTTTACGATATATTACATACCCCTTTTGTATAAAGGGGTATGTCTACCTGCTCGAGGATCAAACCCTGCCGAACCATTTCGCCCTTTTATTTCTCTGCTATGCTTTTATCTGTCGAATAACATAAACAGCAACACTACTATCTGCTATCAGGCTTCACACCTACAAACAGTGCTTTATATGAATAAAATTTTAGCTCCAATCATCTATTTCAACAGTAATATCAGCATTGCTGGTAAATTCCTACTACTTGGTGTCCTATTCTATACATCACTCCTCACAACCGGCTACGTTATCTCTCAAAATGCCTATAAGGCACTGACCTCTGCAGATACCAAACAACAAGGTATTAAGGTTATTCGGCAAGCTCTATCGCTAAGGGGCGTATATGACAGTTTCCTGGACATGGAAGCCACATCAATAGCCAACGACGACCCGGCCCCAGGCTCTCGCGCCCAAACACTATTAAATGAATTAAGAACATCAGCAGAAAGCCTTAATAACAGCAAGATCCCCTGGCTAAAGACCGAACTAATACAAAACAAACTGAATAATGTCCACAGCAGCATAGAAGTCTCTGCCAACAGAAAAATAAAGTCATCAAGCTTGCAATTTCTTTACAATGATAATGAACGAATTATCGCTATAACCTCTTCACTTGTGGAATCACTAATGGACACCAGTGGCCTTTACAGTGATCAAGACCAAAGCATTAGAAGTTTACTAAAATTTATTACCCGTGATATGGGGGATATATTTCAAACTTTATCTAAAACACGAGGCATTGGCTCCCAAGCAATATTGTCGGGCTTTCCAAGTTCCGACACTCTCAACTTACTTGATGCAGTATATGTTGAAATCGAGAATGCTGAGAAATCGTTATTGGACAAAGTTACAACGGCTTTTCCTGCGGAAGATATGGAAACAATACAACCCACTGTTAATAGTGCGATAACTGCCCTAAAAGGCGCTCGCACGTTATTAGACGAACAAATCATTTCTGCTACTGAACAAGATCTAGCATGGAGCGCCTATTACGACAAACTTTCTGAAAAAATCGACCATCAAAACGCACTAACGCTTGTTGCACTTGACTTAATACTTAAAAAGGTTGAACTATCTCGAACTGTCGCTAATGAAAAATTGGAACAAACCATTGCCATCGAAATAGCAATTCTACTTGCTACGATATATCTATTTTTGGGCTTCTACTTTTCTATGATAACACCTATTAAAAGTCTGGTTGAAGGAGCCCGCCGAATGGCAGGCGGTGATATGACCGTCGTCTTAAAAAAGACGTCAAAGGATGAGCTGGGCCATCTAATCGAATGTTTTAACGAAAGTGCCGACCGGGTTCATGAGCTCATCAAACAAGTGAATGCTAGCTCCAACAATGTTTTTAGATTATCCGCGCAAACCAGCCGAGTATCGCAAGAAACCAGTGATTTAATTAATGTTCAGCTTAAAGACACCAGGGAGATTGCAGAAAAGGTAGCTGGCTCCGTAACCGAAATGAGCATTAACCTTCAAGATGCGGCAGATTTTTCCAGCCAGGCAGAGGAAACTGTACACTTTACTCGCGACGCATCAACAACAGCCAGTGAGATTGTGTCCAGCTCTCTAAACAATATCGAAATGCTATACAAAGAAGTTCAAGCGACATCGCAAACTATTCATGAACTCGCGAAAGACAGTGATACCATCGGAAAAGTGGTCGATGAGATCAATGGAATTGCAGAGCAGACCAACTTGTTAGCGCTAAATGCGGCCATTGAAGCAGCAAGAGCTGGCGAACAAGGTCGAGGTTTTGCCGTTGTTGCAGATGAAGTTCGATCACTGTCACAAAGAACCCATGAATCAACAGGTAATATCAAAACGATCATTGAACAGTTTGTAAAACGTACGCAAGAGTCCGTGAGTGCAATGACTCGCAGCCAAGAGCGCGTCCAAAGTACCGTTGAAGAATCTACATCTGTAGGAAAAACCTTGCAGGATATTAATACAAAGTTAATAAAAGTTGTTGAAATGAACACTACCATTGCACAAACCACTCAAAAAGAGGCTGGTGTCGCTAAAGACATAGACAACAGCTTAAGTGTCATTCGTGACATGGGAAGCAGCACGTTTGAAAGCGCCAATGCAGCCACAAAAGTTAGCCACGACCTTTCAGACGAGGCTTTAGCGCTCAAACTAGCGCTGTCATCCTTTAAGATCTAACAACAAGCCAGTATTTATACCCCTCGAAAACGTGACATATTCACGAGATCAGCCCTTTCACAACCTCAACTCCTCTGTAATAATTCACCTACTGAATCGGGACACCGATACAAACAAGTTTACCAAAACATAAACAAAACAATCATAGGATTTTCAACATGGCTATCTACTTAGAAATTGAAGGCATCGAAGGTAACATCACTGCAAAAGGATTTGAGAAAATGATCGAGGTCTCCAGCTTCAATTGGGGAGTAGGCCGAGCCATATCTCAGAACGCTGGACGCATGGCTAATCGTGAAGCCTCTCGCCCAAGCATTAGCGAAATCACACTCACCAAAGTGGTTGATAAAGCAACACCATTACTTGTTCAAGAGTCCACGATAGGAACTAAGGGCAAAAAAGTACTTATCCATTTTGTTACAACGGGTGGTGATCAGCTTGAAGAATTCCTTACCTACACATTAGAAGACACACTGATCAGCAGTTACTCTATTGGTGCTTCTGGCGATGGCGAGCCTGGCGAAACTATTTCCTTAAGTTTCTCTTTGTTTGAAGTTGCCTTTACTGAAGCTGGCGAAACCAACGCTCGAAGTGGAAAAGGTCGATTTGGTTACGACATTGCTCAAGCGAAGAAAGCTTAGAATATTACAGCTCACGCATCGTTATAACGAAAAAAGCCTACCAGGATCTGAGTTAACACATTCAGACCCTGGTAGGCTTTTTTCGTTGATTTTTTGCTTACGATGCCGTCGCGTCAAACCCTTTCGTTTCAACCCTACGATTTGAGAGGACTTTAAAGCCGATAAAGATTGCAGTAGCGCCACCCACTACGATCAGACAATTATAGTAATACGACAATGTGGTCATTGATATATCAGAATACGACATCACCAAAGCCGCTAGCATGTACACACTCGCAACACCAAGACCATGGAATACCCACCCTAGCGCTTGGTTAGCGGTGAGTTTTCTTAACTTAGGCGTCATCGCCCAACCAGCAACTGTCAATACAGCCAAAACAAAAGCAAATAACATTGGCAAAGCTCCTTTTTTTCACACTTCCAGTTTAAATACGAATTCGTTATAAGTGGCTATATTATCGTTTTAAAATAATATATCAATTCTTTCTTAACTTATCAGACACCCCGCTACACCTGGCGCCTAGAGAAGTTAGGAGGAGAGTTATTGCCTTTTCAAAGTTCTAATCGTAAATAACAACAAAATTACAATAAAATCATAATGTTAAAAATTGACTGCATTAACCCTCGGGCATATCTTCCTTTGACTCAAAACCCTTCAACGAACTTAGAAGCAGTCCTAACCCTCCCACAGCAAGAGTTAATATCATCAATAAATCAAATGATGTCATATTATCCAAACGCAACTTCACACTAGAAATAACCCCAAATGCCATCATTACAATAGAAGCCGCTGCCAAGCCCCAGCCAACTACATTTTTTGAGTTATAGAACACCATGCCAATGCCAAAGATAAAAGGAACAAATACCATTCCCCCCGTTAGATTTAAACCGCCCACACGCATAAAGCTTGAAGAAAAGCCAAATGCATAGGTCACATGAATAGCGTTAAGAAACATATAACCGCCTGCGACCATCATTATTGAACCTATAAGAAAACGACCAATCCCTCCATCCGTCCCACCAGCACCACGCATACAACACACTCCATCACTATTTTAATTACTGTTTCTATTTATGGCCAATCATACCCAAGAAAGGCAAAGAATCAACTCCCTTGGTCCGTGCACTAAGTGACATTAGCATCACCAGCCTTGTCTAAACATTATCATGACCTTGTCACGAAAAACCTGCAAATCCGGGATAATTACATCATGAGTATGGACCTAATATTGATACCTGCGTTAAAGATGGGACAACATGCCTTTCTTTAACGCTCTGCCTGTCGATTGAATCCCCAAGCAAATAATCGATGTAGCGCAACCGGCATCAATCGCTTCATTATGTCGACAATATGGGCATCAATACCTATCACAACACGCTGTCGTTTCTTTACCGCTGCTCTTATAATTTTTTCTGCTGCGACTTCCGGCTGCATTGCAAAGCGCTTTACTTTGTCAAACATTTCTTTCGAGGCTTCCCGGTCATCTGAGTGCTCGATCGCAAAATCAAATATTTTGGTATTTATCGCCCCAGGATGCACACTGAGAACATGAATATCACTCCCCTTGCATTCGGCATACAATGCCTCACTTAACGCCTTCACTGCGGCCTTGGTCACGCAATATGATGTTTGATTTGGCATACCTAAAAAACCAGCCAAACTTGAGGTGTTAATAATAAATGCTTCTGTTTGCTTTGCTAAATATGGCATAAAGTATTTACAGCCATAAATCACACCCCATAAATTAATACCAACTACCTGTTCCCAATCGTCAAGCGTATGAGTGTTAAACGTCTTATTAATAGTGATCCCTGCGTTATTAAACAACACATCTACACAGCCATGCTGTTTAATAACAACCTCTGGCAACGCCTGCATGTGATTTTTATTCGTCACATCAACCACATGCGACGAATAGCTCCCTGAAAACCTCTTCAGTTTTTCTTGTGTTTTAGCCAATCCTTTTTCACTAACATCGACCAACGCAATATGACAACCTAATGCAGCAACATGTAAAGCCACCGCTTGCCCAATACCGCTACCCGCCCCCGTAATAACAACAACTTTATTGTTCCAAGTATGCATGCAGATTCCCCTTCTCATTCTTTATGATTTTATAAAGGTGTTTACCAAGATAAAAACCTGATCTAACAATTCATCGCCTTCTCCATTTTCCATATCGGAAAATACTAATACCGCTTCGGATAATGCACCGATCAACATTCTTGTCACCAACGTTTGAGTGACGCCTGACAATGCAGGGAAGCGATTCTGAATAATCTCCGTCGCTTTCACAACCACCGCAGTATTCACCCATCGTTCACGGCCTAATATATGGGGAGCGTCAATCAATACAACCTGCCGGAATGCTGCATCTTTTGCTAACACCGAAAAGGCGCTCCAATACGCGGCCACTGGCACCTCTTCTACAAATGCCCCCTCTTTCACATCAACCGCAGATAATGCCTCAACTAATCGTTGCTCAAACGTTTCTGTTACCACTTGAAATAGCTGCTTTTTATTACCAAAGTAATGGTATATCGGTCGAATAGTTGTTCCACAATCAACGGCAATATCTTCTAGAGATGTTGGGTTATAGCCATTTCCACCAAACAATCTACAGGCACTATCTAACACAGCTGCTTGCGTAGCCGCCCTTCGTTCCGTCTGCGTTCTCGCTTTGCCTGCTTGAACTGCTGCCATTTAAATTGCCCCATAAGCGTTATATTTGATTTATCAAATCTTATGTAGCCATCCTACATATGTTGTGCAATCATATTACACAACATGCAGACAAGGCAACAACCCTCCAATCAGATAGGAGCCTCAGATGACGAATAACCTAGAAAAATGCTTCGAGCCGGCCACTCTTAATGGACTTGCGCTAAAAAACCGTTTTATTAAAGCAGGCACCTACGAGGGCATGACGCCTTCCGGCAACCCCTCTTCAGCACTGCTGGACTTTCACAGCAATATTGCGAACGGAGGCTCTGCCATGACCACTATTGGCTATTGCGCAACAGAAGCCGACGGCCGTCTAAATGAAAACATGTTGTATATGCACGAAGCCATCCGTCAACCGCTTAGCAACATGATCAATGAACTACATAAACTGGGTACAAAGGTATCTGGGCAAATGGGACATGGCGGTGGTTTTTCCAAAAACAAACAATTACAACGAAAACGCCCTCTCGGCCCTAGCTTCGGGTTAAATGCATTAGGTATTCCTCACGCAATGTTTTTTTGTGATGCTATGACCCATCAAGACATCAAACACTTTGTTCAGCAATATCATAACGCTGCAACTTTTATGAAGTCTGTTGGTTTTGATGCACTGGAAATCCATTTCGGACATGGCTATGGCTTATGCCAATTTATGAGCCCTAAAACTAACAAGCGCACAGATCAGTACGGCGGATCATTTCTCAATCGAATGAGACTTCCATTAGAAGTGCTTACTGCGGTACGAGATGCTGTTGGTGAATCTTTTCCAATAATAGGAAAAATCAGCCTAACTGAAGGGGTTCGAGGGGGATTGCATTATGAGGACGCGCTTAACATTGCTACATTGCTAGATCAAGCGGGTATCGATGGCATCGTCACCAGCGGTGGTACCAGCACAATGAATCCAATGATTATGTTTCGTGGTGACAGCATATTACAGCCGATGTTACGTGCAGAAAAAAACCTACTAATGAAACTTATGCTTCGCATTGCAGGTCCTCGTCTCTTCAAAGAGTATCCCTATCAAGAATTATATTTTTTAGAACATGCAAAACGATTACGTGACGCTGTTAACTGCAATATGATTTATGTAGGTGGTGCCAGTAGCAATGAGAGCTTTGCAACCTTGATGAAAGAAGGATTTGATTTTATTCAACTCGGACGCTCTTTACTCAGCGATCCGGCCTTACCCCTAAAGGCACAGCAATCATTGGATTATAAAAGTAACTGCGTGCACTGCAACGAGTGTGTTGCCACCATTGAACATATTGATGGCATTCACTGTCCTCGCTTTTCACACACAACTTCCACGCCAATTCGCATTATGGCTGCAAAATAGATAACACCCACTCGCCATCTTTCACTTCAAACAATTGACGCTCATGTAACCGATGATCTTTGCCTTGCCAAAACTCAATATGATGAGCGTCGATGCGATAACCACCCCAATAATCAGGACAACTAACATTATCACCTAAGCGCGCTTTACCTTCATCAAACTGCGTTTGCAATGCATCAAAAGAGGCAACCGGGTGGCTTTGATCTGAAATTGCCGCTGCAACCTGACTTAACAACGGCCGCTGGGAAAAATATTCCGCTGATTCCTGCCGTGTTGTTTTTGTAACCACACCCTCTATACGAATTTGTCGCTGAAACGCCGACCACCAAAATGTTGCTGCAACTTTGCTGTTATGGGCAACATCATCCCCTTTTCGACTATTGTAATTGGTAAAAAACGTAAATCCCTCTTCATCAACCGACTTCAATAATACAATGCGATTTGACGGCTGACCATGTTCGTCAACGGTCGCCACGCTCATGCCATTGCAATACACTGCATCTTCTTGCTTGGCTTCGTCAAACCACGAGTTGAATTGTTGAAGAATGTCAGGAGATAAAATCACAGGTTGTCCCTTATAGGTTGAGCTAATAGTAGGTTGAGCTGACTGCTGCATCAATTAGTCGCAGACGAGGAATTTTAACGCCCTCCCCAATAACAAGCAACACATAGCCACGGGAACACTGACCTGAAGCAGCGCTTCACGGAAAAACAACCAAAGCTGCATTGCCACAATTCATCACTTTTCATCGGCAAAAAGCCATACTCCCCCCATTTGAATGTCTGAATTTTTTAGTTTAATAACCCTGTCTTCAGCAAATAGTGTTTCAGCACAAAAATCGTAAAAAAAATTACTAAAATTCATACTGAACATATTCAGTATATTAAACAAAAGGCATTTATGATGAATATCAAACACCCTATCTCCGTTTTAACCTTAACACTTACTCCATTTTTTATTGCTACAGGCTGCTCAAGCACAGGAGGAAATAACCCTACCGCCGTAGCAGCTACACCAACGACTCACCTTTCTAGTTCCATAAATGAGACTATTATTGATAACACATCAGTGATGCATCTGGCGTCAGGCTCGACACCAGATCAAACGCAAAAGCAAGGAAATGACACCTCTGACAACAACAGTCTCGCAACAGCAAATGAAATATCAGGAGATGAAATCACAAAAACGATAGCAAAAAACGATGCGCAAACAGAAACCTCAACCAACAACAAAATGGTCAGCACGGCTGAAGAACTAGAAATGCTAGGCATTCTTGAGAACGAAATACCCCCAGAGGTAACAATCAATGACTCTCGTCCAGCCAAGCACGTTTTTCACTTCGGATTCAATAACGCAGAATTAAGCGATGAAGAAAAAACCATCATTCAAGATCATGGGCAATTTCTTGCTAGCCACCCATCACAAAACATCGTTGTGCATGGCCACGCAGATTCACAAGGGGATCAAAACTACAATCAATTTCTCTCGGAAAAAAGAGCACAACATGTCGCAGCTCTACTTAAAAAATCAGGGGCAACTAAAGGCCAAATAGAAGTACTCTCGTGGAGTAGCGCCTCGCCGGCAGATGCACTAACCAATTACAAAGTTAATCGCCGTGTTGAATTACACTACGGACAAGATTACTTTGCCCAAAAAGCACAATAACCCACCCCGTATATGCCCTCACACCAGGTCAACAGCCCCTCTTTGAGGGCATGTACATCCAACCAATACCGTCGCCTAAGAGGGGCGTTTTTGCCATTACTGTCGGCAACATTCTTTCTTTGCACTCAATATGCTACTGTCTTTATCATATCGATTCACAGCAACGAAGTATCCTTATGTCCTCAGACACAATCATTTCTTCACTTACTCCAGAAACAATCCAGTCAGGTTTCGCCGACCTAGGCTATATCTGTGATGAGTCCATTGCCATGTCGGTTTACCTGGCAACACAACTCAACAAACCTATATTAGTCGAAGGCCCTCCTGGTGTAGGCAAAACCGAATTGGCCAAAGCTACCGCCTCCCTTTTACAACATTCACTGATACGCCTGCAATGCTACGAAGGGTTAGATGAATCAAAAGCATTGTATGAGTGGAAATACGGCAAACAACTACTTTATACCCAGGTATTAAAAGACAAGTTAGGTGACTTATTAAAAGGAGCCCACGGGCTCGCTGAATCCGTAACTCGATTGCACGAATTTGGAGATATTTTTTATTCTGAAGATTTTTTAGAACCCCGCCCGTTATTACAGGCATTAAAAGCCCCTAACGGTTCAGTGTTACTTATTGATGAGATTGACAAATCAGATCACGAATTTGAATCGTTTCTATTAGAAATGCTGTCTGATTTTCAAATCTCAGTTCCTGAAATAGGCACTATCAAAGCAGTATCTCAACCGGTTGTATTATTAACCAGTAACAATACTCGCGAGTTGAGTGATGCATTAAAGCGACGCTGTTTGCACCTGTACATTCCCTTCCCTGACCTCAAGCTTGAGCAGAATATTATTCAATCTCGGGTACCAGAAGCACCAGAGGTCTTACGAACTCAATTAGTGAATTTCGTTCACACCTTGCGTGAGCTAGACCTCAAAAAACACCCTGCTATCAGTGAAACGATTGACTGGGCAAGGGCCCTGGTTCTTCTACATGCGAACGTTTTAGATACAAAACTGGTTGAAAGCACATTAAACCTCTTGTTAAAGCATGAAGAGGATATGGTCAGTGTTAAGCAAGAGCTGACCTCTCTTTTTGCAAAGGCAACCAAAGGCTCCAAACTTCGTGCTCGACACTAAAGCAGCCTCAGTCAAGGGCCCCATAAAATGAACAACACCTTTGTTGAGTTTGTGCATGCCTTAAGAGGTGCTGATGTCCGAGTATCCACCTCAGAAGCACTTGATGCAGTGCGAGCACTACAACTCGTCGGCTACCAACATCGCGCATCGTTAAAACTTGCCCTAGGACAAGCTCTGGCAAAAAGTGAAGAAGAGAAACAAGCCTTTGATCTGTGCTTTGATCAATTTTTCCACTTTTCCAATATGGCAAAATTAAACGATACACCAGAAATACCGCTTCAAAACAAACTCACATCACCAAATGGCGGTGAAAAAGATAATGTTGCCAATCGCCTCATCAACAATCTGTCCCAATTAGCCAGTAATATAGAGGCAAGTTTAACGGGACAATCTAATTCTAAGCCATCTGAGCCAGGTCAGCCCACAGGGCAACCGGCACAAAGCCAATCACCTCTAGGTCAATTATTGCTGAGTGGCGACCAAGCGTCAGCCGCCATGGCAATGGCAAGCGCAGGGCAATCCACCAATGTAAATCAAATACAGCTCATGACCCAAAAAGGCCTCTATGGCCGAAGAATGATGATGGCAATGGGGCTTGAAGCTATGGAGGAGGAGATATGGCAAGCAGAATTATCCAATGACCCTCAACAGCGGCAACTAGCACAACTGCTTAGATCTGCTCGGGACTTATTACGCTCAGAAGTAAGGGATTACGTCGAACAACAATTTTTATTACAAGCAAAAGCTAAAGGTAAACAGCTTCGACAAGACACGATGATGCGTGTTCGTATAGAACATTTACGTGAATTTAAAGATACTCAAATACTCGTTAGAAAGCTGGCAAAACGCCTTGTTAAAAAACATGCTCACCGAAAGAAAGTGCACAACAGAGGTCAGCTCGATGTTCGCTCAACATTACGCCAAAGCATACCCAACAACGGTATTATGTTTAACCCTCAATGGAAGACTAAACGCAGTAATCGCCCTAAAGTAATGGCTATTTGTGATGTTAGTGGTTCCGTTAGCCAAATATCACGCTTCTTATTGATGTTCCTCTATAGCCTCACCGATGTTCTGCCCCGGGTGAGAGCTTTTGCATTCTCTTCTCGTCTCGGTGAAGTCACCGAGCTTTTCCAACAGCTCGACCTTAATGATGCTATCGATGAAACCCTAGATGCCTACGGCAATGGCTCAACAAACTACGGACAAGCCTTATTGGATTTTAAAGAACATTGTTTAGCGGATGTTGACAAAAAAACGACAATCATCATACTCGGGGATGCACGTAACAATTACGGAGAGGCCGAAACAGAGGTTTTACGAGAGTTATACCAGCGCTCCAATCAACTAATTTGGCTAAATCCAGAGCATAAAAATCGTTGGGGAAGTGGTGATTCTGAAATGAAGAAGTATCAAGCATATTGCACCCTTACAGAGGTCTGCAATTCTCTCTCCCACTTAGAGCGAGCCATCGATAAGTTACTGATAAGGCAGTAAATTGGGTAACCCTTTTTTATACAACGTATATAACTACATCTATAACTACATCACTATTTCACAACCCACCAAAGCATGCCTATAATAACTAGGGTGGCTTTCCCAATCCCTCGCCAAACGATAGCTACATGATGCACTAATTCAAAAATATGTTAACTGAATGAACAAAATCGGTTGAATGACCGTGGCCGCCGGATTACATTGACACCTATGCTAACCAAACTCATTACACGTCTATACCATGTGTCTCGTGAACCACACAT
>CAJXZM010000117.1 GCA_913063125.1 uncultured Gammaproteobacteria bacterium
TGGTGCACTGAGTGGGTATTCTACAGAGACTGTTTGTTTTGGGTTGAGTGAGCGCCCCGTTGAAAAGGCATCACGAATATATAATTCGCCATCATGATCTAAGTACTCGTATACATTGGCGTAAACTGATCGTTCATTAATCTCCATATTGGTTTCAATAACGTCCGTTACATAGCCTTCAGTTTTCGCCGTTTCTCCAAAAAAATGTACGAATGTTACATCCGCATTGGAGCCAAAGGCCCATCCAAAGATCATAAGAAAGGAAAATACCAACCAACCTATTCGAGTAATACCTCGGCCAATGATGATTCGTATAGCCGCTAGAAGCGGAATATGTCGTGTATGAGTGATCATATCGTTCCTTGATTTATTTGTAATTTATAAGGTTTTCATTGGTGAGAGCTTTGCCGTCTCATTTACGTTTGGTGCCGCCATTCTTTTCACCGTACTTTTGATAAATCCATTGCCAAGGTGGGGTTAGAAATTCAAGTGAATAATCTAGCCACAGATCATTGTTGCTTGCCCCGCTGTCCATGCCCTACGGCAATACAGCAATGCAAGCCCCCTCTATGGTTCTATAGTTCGAGTCCAATTCTTCAAATGGATATAACGTTTAGATCTATATGGCCATGCGCATTTTATCGCGGTCATACTTCTTGTTGTTATTAACATTTCTCAATACGAATCAATTCGTTCTCCACAGGCAATAACAACGGCTGGATAGATTCAACCTCAAAACTAAGCCAACATTCGGTATCTTCCGGCATTATTAACACTGGCATACGTTTATGTATTTCGGAGCACTTCTCATTTGGGTGCGTGGTGAGTGTTACCAACTGTGGCTTACCTTCACTTTGGAACCAAATACCTGCCATCAGGAAAGGAAGTCCATCAGCATGTGTGAACGAGTACCTTTGCTTTCGCTCACCACCTTCATCTCTCCATTCATACCAGCCCATACACGGAATCATACAGCGATTTCTTGCATATGCGTTCTTGAACGTTTTCTTAGTTGCGGCTGTTTCGCTTTGAGCATTGATAATTAGTTTCTTTGACCAGCTTGGTTTTATACCCCAAGTTGTGTCGATCTGCTGTAAAGACTCGCTAATACGCGAAATCGTTGCTATCTCTTGAGTAGGTCTAAGATCAGAGTTAGATTCTGTTGTAAACGACATACCAAAGTAGTCGTTTACCCACTTTGCCAGGGGGTCATTTATTACATTCAGTCGTCCACACATTACTTTATTTTTTCCCTCTCATTCACTAGCTGTATCGAATTCCGCTCTTTTGAAGAGGTATTAATATTAGCAATCAATAGCTCAAACAGTCACCGAAATCCCCATCAGTTCGTCCATCAGATCGGCAAAGTCTTGCCCTGGTTCATGTTTCTTCTTCAAATCATACTCAGACCATATCCAACCGTCATGCTGGTCTTCTGGTAAATCAGTGGGTGGGGGAGCTGGAATATCTGTTTGGTAACTCCACCCAGAATGTAAACCATGCACGGCATCTTCGACGCTCTCAGCCCAAATAACGTCAAGGACCGTTGTTTCCATTCCCCAATATGACCTAGCAGATGGATGTGGTGGTTGCAGTATTGCGACCTCATCAATTTTGAACTTTGGCTCAGGCTTACTCATATTAACAATTTCTTAACGCTTACAGCACTAATTATCATTTTTTACTCCACGTCATAACGTTATTGGTCGAGCCTCCCACACAGCCAGTAACAGAAAGCATAAGTATTAATAGGTATGCAAATCTATAGGCCATATTTTTCACCTAAACCTCCCCAGGATATCGTGACAACAACCCGGCCCGTTGCGCCATTTCCACGCTTTCCCTAATGAAAACTAGCTCTAGCAATACAAAGGAGAGGACTCCCCCCCCTTTGCGTGTCGGTCACTAGACTCACAAATCTCCATAATGAATTACAAAATTGCCGTAGTTCCCAGCATTGATTAGGTCCAATGCACCATCGTTATTGATGTCTGCGACGGAAAGACTGTCCCTTCCGGAATAAGAAAACGGTAAATCGTATAGTACTTCACTTCTCAAGGTCCCATCGGTATTTTGTATGTAAGTGCCTATCTTGCCCCAAGCATCGTGCACCAGAACAACATCCATTCTTCCATCACCGTTGATGTCAGCAATTCTTGTAGTATCTGGTATATCGTAGGAGTTGATAGTCTCGGCTGTTGATAAAGATCCGGATGATGTTCCCTTGAATAAACTTAAATAGGAGTGTGGCTTGTTTCCCCCATGGGTCAACACTACGTCCATTAGACCATCGCTGTTGATATCGCCGACACCAATGCCATTTGAATTATCGTCTTCTCCCAAGTCATAATATACTGGTTCTAGCAAACCGGCTTCTGTTTGGTAAATTATATTGAAGTTGGGAACCGCATAAGTTTGGCCGTTCATAGTGACGATATCATCGAGAGAATCACCATTCATGTCAGCAACAACAATATCGTTATAACCCGAATAGTTCACTGGAGACATAACAAACTGACTAAATTCGCCTGATTCGCTTTGGTAGTAGATGCTAACTTCTTTCTGCCCCCAACCAATATTTACAATATCCGTGAGACCATCGTTATTAAAGTCCCCTGTATCTACGGCAACGCTTAGGTCCGTAGCTAGAAATGAGGGACTAAATTCGAACCCTTCTGTTTGGATAAAGAGATCAATCCCAACGTTGTAGCAAGAAACTAAAATATCCTGGCGTCCATCATTGTTAATATCGTCAATTTTTAGTGATTCAGGGCGAGAGTTAGATAATGGTAGGGCTATGGGGGCCTCTAAATTTCCATTTAGAGATTGCATGTAGATATACAGATTACTACCAGCAGTAACCACCAAATCCACTAGGCCATCACCGTTTAAATCTGCACTATCAACAGATTCTGTATTTTCCCCAAGTGTAAACACTTCGTAATGGGAAAACAGGTTGTCCACCTTGTAAGCAGGGATGCTGTAAGTTAGGGTTGTAGTGTCCAAATTTGTAATCCCCTTGCCATCAAGAAGCGCAAAACTAGTAATTTGGTACTCCAGCGATGTAGTGTCGCTGTATGCTACATCAGCCATGATTTCAAATTGAGTGGTGGAATTATTCTTAAGTGGTATATCAATGCTTGCTATCGGAAACCAAGTGTTAGATTCAATCGGTTTAACCATTACGTTCGTGAGATTTTCTGCACTCGATACTTCGATGCTCAACAGTGTTTGTTGATCACTAGTTACCTTAATCGCAAAGGCTCCGATAATTTGTTGGTCAGTTAGGGCAATTTCCTCAATTGCATCTAGTTTGCTGATTTCATAACAACCATTCAAAAATGGTAAGCAGATTATAAGGAGAAAAAATTTTGAGAACAGTTTGAAGCGCATGTGCATTCCTTTTTTTTGTTAGTCCGTATTTTTTTGTTTGCTGACAACAGCTGCATTAATCTTGATTAAGCCTCTAGTTTGTAGCCTCCCATTTTTCACCTATGCATTGATAGAAGCTAATTTCTCTTTATCGGCCTCACCGTCCCTATTTCCAGGGAGGATTCGAAGCATATCGTATTTTTGTTCCGATTTCCTCAATGATTCGACTGTCTCATTACTCAAGCATGGTAAGCGAGGTGGAATACTTTTGATAGTGAAAGTAATGAACGTAGTATTCCAGTGGAAATCTACTCAATTTGGATTATTAAAATACTTGAGTCGACTAAACCTATTATGGCCGATATGTTCTCTAAGTAGGGGTGGAGATTGTATTGTTTCAAGTGATTGGAGAAAATAGGGACATAAGGGTTAAAAGTACGAGAAAGCATCTATGAAAAAACACACATTTGAACGCAGCCTAAATATTTACCCGAAGAATCCGACATAAACTATTCATCCTACATCCAATCAATAAAACAACATATTGTGTTTCAAATCAGCCACAAGTAATGGTGATAAATCCACTCGTTCATCTTCTGGATAAAAGGTTGTTATCGTCAAGTTAGGCTCCGAAACAAAAGCGTTTGGGCCTAACGCTCCCACGGTTTGGCTCACACTAAAAAATCGCGTCTGCTTACCGTTAAATTTAGCTTGCACACGAAAACTCGTCATCGGTTCAAGTTTAGCCGCACGCTGGCGCCAGTCTTGCGGAACATAAGGTGAAGACAATAACTCTTGCAGTCGCTCTTCACGCTCATTATCGCTTGAAAGAATCACCGCTTGCTGTAACGACATCAGTATTAATGACAGTGTGTTTTTGAACTCATCAGACTCGCCCATCTGCTGAAAGAGAAAGTCAAAATGACTTTTGATATTATTAAGCTCTTCAGGCGGAATACTCTCCTGAAACAACCCGACCCAGCCTTTGTTCACCATTAAAATATTCGTGGAGCTATCCGTTAGGGTAGTGGGATATGGGTCCAATGCACGCAAGGTAAGAATCATCGCATTACGCAGCCACTTCAGATCAGGCCCATGAAAATCAATCTTTTTGGAGATGGGTGTGAAACCAGCAGAAAACAGTAAATGGCTCGTATCACGCTCCCCCAGGTTCAGTACCCGAGCAATATTGATCACCATCGCCTTACTCGGGTGAGCTCGATTATTTTCTAAGCGACTGATATGCCGACTAGCGGAATCCAGTCGTTGAGCAAGTTCCTCTTGGCTTACTTTATGAACATCTCGCCAGAACTTCAACAAACGCCCAAATGGCAGGGTTGCTTCTGCGCTGCCTGCGAGGTCTCGCTCTACAATGTCTCTATCTGAATAACCCCTGGGCATTACACACATCACCATTTATTAGCTTAAAAAAGCTTCAACCGGACCTATGAGGTCATGGTAGCCTGCTAGTAGTGTCGCGACAATACATCATAGCAATGCGTCATAACACTACCTTATAACACCACCTCATAACACTACCTGAAAATAATCATGGAAAACCAATATGGCAGCACCACTTCTAAATCAACGTGACATTGAATTTATGCTTTACGAGCTGTTTGATGCAGAGGGCCTTACAGCCCGCGAACGGTATGCCGATCACAGTAAAGAAACATTCGACGCAGCGATAGAAACTGCCAAAAAAGTCGCTGAAAAGTACTTCCTGCCCATACGTCAAAAGGTCGATACCCATCAACCAACATTTGATGGTGAAAAAGTACACATGATCCCGGAAATAAAACCCGCAGTGGACGCAGTGATCCAATCAGGTCTTATGTCATCCACGGCAGATTATGCGCTCGGAGGTATGCAATTACCTGCCATCGTCGCCAGTGCAGCCTCCGCGTATCTCGGTGCGGCCGGTAGCACCACACTGGGTTATACGGCGCTAACCAATGCCAATGCTAACCTGATCCAAGCCCACGGCACATCAGAACAGATTAAGCAGTGGGTGGAGCCTATGCGTAGCGGTCGGTTCGCAGGCACCATGGCGATGACTGAACCCGAAGCTGGGTCAGGCCTTGCAGATCTAACCACCTACGGCATAAAGCAAGACAATGACACCTACCTCATTAGTGGAAATAAAATCTTTATCTCTGGTGGTGATCACGAGCTTAACGAAAACATCGTGCACTTAGTGCTTGCACGTATCAAAGGCGCCCCAAAAGGCACCAAGGGCATCTCACTTTTTATCGTACCCAAATATTTAGTTCATAATGATGGGTCGATAGGTGATCGTAATGACGTCAACCTTACCGGTCTCTTTCACAAAATGGGAGGCCGGGGTCAAACCTCCTGCGCATTAAATTTTGGAGAAAATGGTGGCGCCGTTGGTTACCTAGTTGGTGAAGAGAACAAAGGCTTACGTTACATGTTTCATATGATGAATGAAGCACGCATTATGGTGGGTACCGCCGCCGCCACAACCGCCTTAACAGGTTTTCAATACTCATTAGATTATGCAAAAGAGCGCCCACAAGGACGCCTACCCTCTTGCAAAGATCCGTTATCCCCTCCTGTTAATATCATCGAACATACTGACGTGCGACGTATGTTACTAGCACAGAAGGCTTACTCTGAAGGTGCCTATGCTCTCTGTTTATATGGCGCTCAATTATCTGATGACGAAAAAACGGCAGCAACAGAGGAAGAACGCAAACACGCCCATACCTTACTAGACTTATTGACGCCGATTATAAAATCCTGGCCCTCGGAATACGGCCCTCGAGCAAACAGCTTAGCGATTCAAGTATTAGGCGGACACGGTTATATTAACGAACACCCAGTAGAAATGTTCTACCGAGATAATCGTCTAAACCCCATTCATGAAGGCACCTACTGCATACAATCTCTCGACCTCTTGGCACGAAAGGTTCCCATGAATCAACTCGCCGGCGTTATGGCGTTGATGGCTGAGTTTGAAAAAACGATTAATGAAGCAAAAGAGCAATCCACTCTCAGTGTTTTTTCCGATGAACTTCAAATCGCGGTTAAAACACTATCACAGGTTACCGAAACACTACTAAAAAACATGATGATAAAAGATATCGACCTTGTGCTATCAAACTCCGTTAAATACTTAGAGCTTTTTGGCAACGTTGTCATTGCATGGATTTGGCTAAAACAAGGTATTGTCGCCCAGGCAGCCCTTGTAAAAGAACCTCATAAAGCGGATAAACAATTTTATAAAGGCAAACTACAAGCGATGCGTTACTTCTTCAAATCAGAATTACCTGAAATTAACGCCTGGGCTAAACTGCTGACAGATTTTGATAGCACAAACTTCGACATGCAACCAGACTGGTTTTAAACAATACGAGGACAAGAAAAATGACAATAAATTTTGAAGGAAAAGTTGCCATTATTACTGGCGCAGGAAATGGACTCGGGCGCTCTCATGCCCTGGCACTCGCTGAGCGTGGAGCAAAGGTCGTCATTAACGATCTTGGTGGAGCGAGGGATGGTAGTGGTGCATCATCTGAAGCAGCACTGGACGTCGTGAAACGTATTGAAGAAAAAGGCGGCGAAGCATTTTCTCATGGAGCAAACGTTGCCAAGTTTGACGAAGTAGAAGATATGATTAAACAAACCATGGATAAATGGGGGCGTGTCGACATCCTCATTAATAATGCAGGCATTCTTCGGGATAAATCATTTACAAAAATGAACCTCGATGATTTCAAACTCGTTATGGATGTCCACCTAATGGGATCGGTTAACTGCTCAAAAGCCGTGTGGGACATTATGCGTGAACAGGGATATGGCCGCATCCTAATGACCACCTCCTCTAGCGGAATGTACGGTAACTTTGGCCAGTCCAACTACGGAGCGGCAAAAATGGCAGTGCTGGGCTTAATGAATACGCTTGTGATTGAAGGCGCAAAAAACAATATCAAGGTTAACGCGCTAGCGCCTACTGCAGGCACCCGTATGACCGAAGACATAATGCCGCCAGAAATTTACAACATGTTAACCTCTGAGGCCGTTACCGCAGGTGCACTAGCGCTACTTCATGAAGACGCCCCTACTCGAACTATTTTATGTGCAGGAGCCGGTGGTTATGCTAGCACGCGGCTATTTGAAACTGAGGGTATATTTCTACCCGCCGATCAGCAATCACCAGAAAGCATCCTTTCCCAATGGAATGAGATAAGCGATACCTCAAACCAAAAAGAGATGATGACAGGTGCCCAGCAGTCAGAGAAGTTTTTAGCAAAAGCGCTGTCATCGATTAAGAAATAACGTTGTATCAAGGCCTATTTAATGCGGTTACTCTTTATGTAGCCGTTTTTAAAGCGGAAACCCTGGAGATAAAGATCAGTTTCTTCCGGTATTAAACGCTCATGTAATATAAGAAACCCACCGGTTAATGGATAGACACTAGCTAACAACTTATGACGACACTCACTCGGTGATTCACCAAAGTATTTTTTAAATGCAATGGAAAAGCCTGACACCTCAGAGCAACCCAATTGATAGGAGACCCCTTTAATACCCAACCGGCCATCTCGAAATAATTTCCTTTTATTTCGCAATATTAACACCGCACTTTCGTATTTGACTTATGGCACAGGGACATAAATCGCACACAAACTGGCGAGTCGGCATAAGTACGCAATAGAGACTGAATTAATGGAATTATTCCTATGTATGGCTTAGCTGAGAGCATATTTTGGGAACTGCTGCATATAGACACGTATAATGTGATAAGCCTTCCATCGAGTTAAGGGTAATCGAGGCAGGCATGCTTTCTTTCAAATAACGAGCCATACTGATAGGAGACCAATTATCACTAGTGCCATGCCATATTTGAGTATTAACACTACATTTGTGAATTGACTCTTTCCAAGGCGTTACATATTGACGAATTTCTCTTATATAACCCTTCACATTCACACTGAAACAACGGGTTAAAAGTGGCGTCATGTAATCTCTAAATGTTGAGGTTTCAGATAATGCTTTATCTTCACCCGCAGCACTAGAAAATAACATTTTGAATAATACATTAGGAAGTGCTTTGGCTAATATGGCTTGCCAATATGACAATAGAATAAAAATGGCTGGATACTTCATGGCCATCAAAAATACCATCTTCCCCGCCATGCCGTCTAGAAATTCAGCCGCATCAAGTGGCGCCGCAGCAGAAATAAGGTGAATATTTCTAACTCTGCCTTGCAAATAAAGACTCGTTTCAATAGCTGCATGACAGCCTATGGAAAAACCAATCAGATCAACTTGATCACCATTGGCTTTATCGATAATAACGTCTGCCAATTTTTTATAGTATGCCTCATTTTGTAATGAAGAATCACTAGCAAAACGATCATAACAAACAATATTTACATTATTCTCTTTTGCATATTCATCAAATATAGAGCACTCTTCAGGTGATCCTGGTGCTCCGTGAAAATATATAACGGTTTTTCCTTTCGGACTACCATATTCAACGAAATTCAATTTACTCGACATTCGATCTAACACCCGTTTTATTCTTGAGAAGCCCTCAACATCAAATCAATATTAAAACCCTTACTAACCGCTGATTTTAATATTATACCGATTCAACATTACGATACTCTTCTCTGATTATTTTTCCGCTTTCCCACGTCTGAATATGCCTGCCAATGTACTCGAAACACTTACCATCTTGCGCAATCATTTTATAACCAAAAACAAGGTCAGAGATATTTCCTTCGACGCTCCTAGATACTAAGTTTACATCGAATTCTTTAATCGATCCTATATACCCTTTCTGCTTGTCATAGGCTTCACGCATCGATTCAGCGAATACCTCCCCATTACTAAGCATCAATACTTTTGGAGCATAATATTTTTCACACAATTCCAGCACTAGACCACGTTGATTCATTACAATAAAATCATCTACTTCTTTATTCACTTACTTATTCCTCCGAACATTATGTTAATGGGCATTTTGCCTTCCGGTCCCAGCACTAGACGCCTGCTCAAACTCTTGTTTGATTCTATATAGCCCGCTTTTTTATCGTAAATGCTTGATCTCATTATACAGCAAACCTTACTCACCCGATTAGGCTATCTAATCAGATTTTGTACAGTTTTCTAATTTCATCATCTGAAGGCCTTCCTACACGCTGTATAGCCTTCAACGTTGCATTCCATATATAAATATTATTATCTGTACTTCGCTGCTCTGACTCTTTCCAATAACTGTTACTAAGCCCTCTCTTTCTTGCAGCAATATTATCCGCATAATCTAACTCTTCGAGCAAAATCTTAATAAAACGTTTACCTTGTGAATTTCTATCAACTTTTATTATCAGTTCATTCCAGAAACTATTTGCATCGTAAGTTTTTTTAAATAGTTTCTCCCTTGTGAATTTGGAATCTGGCAGCAATTCACTACTCCCCACACGCCCTTCTATGATTAGCTCTGACCACCTTGCCGTTCCTTCGGTATACCACCTATTCTTAAAAAAGGTATATCCATTCTGATATAGATGAAACAATTCGTGTTCTACTGAATTCGTTTTCAGGCGCACAGAACCAGAGAGATCAATTACAAGTACATTAAGGGAAACCTGGCCGGACCTAGCACGGTTAAACTTAGTCGTTCCGTCGTAAGCAACACCATTTTTTGGTCCCTTCTTGTTATTTGAAAAATCAAGAATATTAACATCGATATAGTGAGCTTTACCCATATAACGCTTGCTCTTCAATGGTGGAACTAAACCAACTTCACTTCTAAAAAATCGACCTGCATCTGTTAGCCTTCTCCCTACACTTTCTATAAAGTCAGGTATACCACTCTTATCTGAGTCAATTTTTCTATGCTTTGGCAACGCATCCTTACCGGACAAAGAGTAAAATATTCGATACTCGCCATAAATTGCAACTTGATCCAATTTACTTCGGCGATCCTCCCAGGCACCTGCGCTTGCTATTTGAGACAACAAAGGAAATAGCAATATTAGAACTGTATGTAGTCTATTCAAGATTTCAGCCCACCATTTACAAACCGGACCCTATTGGCCGCAATTAATTTTTTATATTTTTAATTCTGTCGCTATTTTTCCCTGGTTCAGTGACTAGTTCCGCCACAAAGACGACATTTTCACCTATCAGGAAAAACTTCGACTTTCCACTAAAGCGGACATTACACAACTCAACCTAAGCCATAAGCCATAAGCCATAAGCCATAAGCCCTCCGTCCGTTAAAGCGGAGGAAGTTCATTTCCACGTTGAACTTTTTGTTAGGTTTTTTCTGCACTATCATTTGTCTTGCATATTTGATTATAGCTTTTGTCGAATTCATATTCAGCGCCACACTTCAAGCATTGTAGAATAATACTTTCATCCGCTGAGACTTTAGATGTATATTCTTCGTACCTTTCTTCGCAAGAAGGACAATTATGATTCCCGGGATAGCTCTGAAAGCGTAGGGAAATAGGATTGTTAAAAATCAAGTCTAGTAATGTAACTAACAAATAAATTATAACAGGAGCAGAAAACACACCAACAACAATGGATATCCAGATATTATTTACATACCAATAGACCGTTCCTCCAGCAATGAAAGAAACTACTATAAGAATTATAGGCCCCATTAGACTGAAACCTGAATACCTGTTTCTATGTGTCTGCATATTCATTCAGCCTAACGCCAAACTCTTGGGAATTTAAAAGTGACGGCGTTTTTCCAGCACTTTTGAATTTCCCAAGCAGTGCATTGTTATAAATTACATATGAACGCATTTCATTTCAACATCCCATTCCAATGTAATAGTTGATTTAATTACGCCTGGCTTGCCATTAGCAAGCTCAACCTTCTCAATAGTTTCCGCCACCATCTTTGGCGTAAATGGATCGGCCGTCGGCACAATCAATTCAAACCAAGGGCGTTTTTTTTGACTCGACGTCCAAACACGTAGCAAGTGACTCGGCCAACTGGATTCGTTAAAAATCCAGATGTACTCAGAGTCGTTTACATTAATAGTTCGAGTTTTTTTCTTCATCACTTACCATTTATAACGTCGCAAACACTTGAGAATGAAACGATTCCTGTGATTTTCTTTGTTAATCTTGATCTGCGTAATTGTTTGCAGCTTCTTCGAAACCACCATTTTCATCTTCAATCTCGGTAGCCATCGCATCTTCGTATTCCTCGATGGGAATTTTTTGATCTGCATGCCTCTCGTAGAATTCCTCAAATACCCCCTCTCGAACAGTCGAATCTCTAGGGTAGGTTTCGCCAAAAAAACTCATTGCGTCAGTTAAAATGGAAGCGCAGTTTGGCATCCCTAAAGTTCTAAATGCGACGACTGCCTCTGGGGCCAAAACACCAGTACGATTAGTAAAAAACTGCCCTAAACCGCCATTCATTATTTCTGATTGAGTCCAATGAGCTGCGAATAACGTCTTTTGCTTATCTGTAGCTTTGCTATATTCTCGAAGAAATACTTCTTCTCCATCATATATGCTCACCGTATCCCATATAGGCTCAACGAATCTCCAATATGAATCACTCATCCATTCTTCCTATAAGGCTAACCCTTTATTGAGACAAGCCCTTTTTGTGTCGATTTCAAATGTATTGTTAGAGTATACCTGAGAAAACCACTGTCTCCAGCCCTTTAAATACGGCGGCTCACACCACATTGGCGACGTTTGAGGGATTTCAGATAGAAGGTTAATGCTCTACAAAGCGGCCGTTCGCTCAACGCTTTGCCAATTTGCACCGATAGGCTTCAAACTAAGTAACTTGTTAAGTACTTGCTCTAAACCTTTTGCTCGCCGCTAACTGCCCGGCTACGTTACGTATCTTTTTGTTAGACCCGTACTCTGAGAGCCACCTTACATGATCTGGTTTCAGGTCTGATCTACCTAGTACAAACTCATGCACAGAAGAGTCCTTTGTTGATTGTACCTCTTCAAAACAAGCTTCCAGTCCAAGCTTTGATATCTTTTTAAATAACATGGTACGAAGATATAATTTTTGAATAGGAGCTTCTAATGCTTCTTTTTCTGAAGCTAGGCGCTCAACCTGAATATCAGTCAGAATGTCAGCCCTTATGAGGGCAAGCATCCTATCAACTTTTAGATCGCATTCATCTGGACCATTATCTTTCAAAGCTAAGATTTGATTAAGCTCTAGATCAGTAACATGGTTCTTGTGCTTTACGAACTGCGCAAAAGTACCACACCGATAGTGTTCAGCGTTTTGATCTTCAGAAGTCAATATTTCGCTATATTGATCCAACAAAGCAGACTTAGAAAGCACACATAATTCAAGCCACTCCCTGGTATATCCCAATCTTTTCAATGCCAATTCAATACTCATAATCAAAACCACTTAACGCCCGACGATCACAGCTTTTTAATTCCAGGTGCATCTGATAATTAAAGACAATTGCATCCCTCTTTGACACGCGATGCACCCATTGTTTTTGGTTTGGTTATAATTCATGTCCACACTTAGGACAAAACTTTCCTTTCCTAAAGGGATTTTAATTACTTAATAACTTTGAACAACCATCACAAAACTTGACTGTGAGTATATTCAGAATCGATATAATTAGCGTCGCCGGAACAATCATATAGAAAAACACTTCACCACGAAATCCCATCCAATAGCCAAATCCCGCAAATAACAAACCAACCCCAACAATCCACATTGGCCATACCATTTTTTTGAACCTGACATTTTTATTTAGTCCGAACAACAAAAATCCGAGGCCGGCCAAACAAATCCAAATGACAAACATGAATGAGAATATTTCTTCCTGTGTTTCAGGCATACAATAGTTCCCTAAGTACCTTTATAACGCCTGCATTTGCGGCTTGGGTGAACTGGCGTCTTTTGTGCGTATTTTTGCGCAAAAGGCGGCAGCCCACCCAAGTCCAGCAAGGCGCACTTGTTATGTGTTGATATATAAAAACTCACTGCAATAGTCTAGCTTTATAAAGAGTGGAAACGTTTAAAAAAAACATTACTACTATAAATACACTTGATGGGATGGGCTCACTACTTAAAACCAAAATAGTCACAAAAAGTATACAAATAAGAGAATTAACAATAAACGCAACAAGCCTAAATTTCATACGCTCCCTCTTTTTAAGTGAGAACGACACCAGCCAAAATATCGATATAATGGGAATAAGAATGGCCAAATAAATATACTCACTACCTTCTTGTTCTAACTTCGAAATCAAAGTAACTACAATTATTATTAGAAAAATGACTGCAACAGTATTATTTAGATATCTAGTTACTTTGAAATCAGGCCAATCAGTTGAAGCAATATCAGGTGATAAATTGGTTTTTGGGCTTGCATACGTTTCATTTTTCATTATTAAATGCCGTTGATTTATGCCGAAGGGGACATAACGCTTCCCGCACGTGATGGTGCTGTTTTTGCGCTACTCATTGTGACACGCCTTGTATGAGGTCATTTTCATTACCTAATATGTGGAGTAAATAGCGTCCCATTTCACCTCTACCGTAAAACCTTGCTCGAAGCTCTGGAAATATATTCTTTCTTAGACCATTTACTTCTTTAGCTTGCCCTAAAAGGTATTTCGAATTTGAAAATACCGGACTAGACGCGCCTAATCTCTGAGTTTCACTCAAAAGTTCTTGTGAAATATTTTTCCATTTTTCTTCATCACCAAAACACCAAGGAAAACTATTTGCCAGGACACCTATAATGAACTGATGCTCAAGTTGAAATGATGAAAGTTTTCCTTTCCCTTCTATAAAATTCTCAATAGATATTTCTTGAGAGTCAGGTAAGCCGTTGTACCAATTTGGTTCACATAAAGAATACCATTTTAAGAATAACACTCTAATAAAAGTTTCGTCGTCAGTTAATCCAGAATCCCACCTCAACATTAGTTGATCTAAAGCTACACCAAGTGTCTTAGCACCAAGAGCATCGGCTTCTTCAATTTGAGTTATTTGGCTAAGGGATAACATTATTGACCTACCGGGTAGCTAGGGGCCTTACGGCCCTTCGCCCCCTAAGAACTGTACGTGATAGTTTCCCATCATACAGCTCAACCCCTTCAAAAGCCGATATTTCACGACCCGCTCATTTGTTTTGATTTACTAAGATTATCTCTAACGATCATATCAAAGAAACCCATAGTGACCGTTGTGCGGCCGAATTACTTTAATCACTTAGTATCCCTGCATAAATGAACTTTGCGATACCAATACGTGTTCGATACCGTGTTTTTTTTCAACATTCGATGAGGGTGCACTAGCTTGAGTAGCTATCATTTGCCTTCCCTCACAAAACCGATTTTCACATACCTTTTTGCAACGAAGCAGCAGGATAGGACGTCTGCTCACTTTCGTGCCGAACAAATTTTGAATCCGTATATTTCCCATTACAGAAAATCATTCGCTTTTTCCACCATCTTATCGACGCAGAGTCTCCGGCTCCTTTACAGGTTACCTTCTTCCTCCCTGAAGGCTCTACGACATTGCCATGTTCTACATAAATACCTTAACGAAAGACTTAGGTGGAATCTGTGCCCCGGCAATTCAGTGTCTACGTGCAGTCCACGTTATCGAGACCACACCGAGATTGCTTACCTTTTGGTTACAGCCTAACAGTGTCTTTGGCTGCTCATAATCTAACGGAGCGTCAACAATTCTTTACTTACGTTCACCCTATCTCTCCATCCTAGCCCCCGACCGCGTGACACTCGCAGTTCCAATTCCCCTCACGGTTCCTCTTAACAGGGTACATTGTTCCCAGCGCTTCACACCACATTCCTGTCGCATGGTGGGTAGGATACTGGAGGTAGAACTCCAGGTTGCACAACTAGATTTCATTGTGTTTTAATTTGAGAGATTAGATATCCCCCAGAAAAACAACTACCATTGCAACCAGTTTCACAACATATATTTATGCAACTTCATGTCGCAACTAACGCTTTATTGAGACGCGTGTGTTTTGCGTCGCTTTCAAATATCTTGTTAGAGTATACCAGAGAAAAACCAAGCCTCCAGCCCTTTAAATGCGGCGGCTCGTTCCTCATCCCCGACGTCCGCAGGGTTTCGGGGATAACGTCAAAATACGATAAAGCGGTCATTCAGAACCGGTTACGTTTCGCTGAGAAGCGCTGTTCTTTATGGGCTTATTCAAGTCACCTTGCTAAATATTGACAATTTTGACGCTTGAAGGTGTTTCTGTTATCCAATTTTTAGCGAACTCTATTACTTCTTCGGCACTCTCCCCTACGTGGCTAGTTGTTGTAATATAACGGCTATTAGAGCCGTCGCCGACAGCGATTTCATCCATAATTTTTTCCCACAACTCGCAGTCCTTACCAACAACGCAGAACAACTCGTAGCTCTCATCAAGAAGGCTAGTGAGGAATTTATCATGGTCAGGGCTATATCCAGCCACCGATATTAAAACGAGTTTTCTATCTCTCATGGCCTGGTTAAATGCTGTGCTTGGTTCATTCAAAATTCTCGTTTATTACAGCTGTGCCAGTTTCATTTTCTTTGTATATAAGAACTAGATTGCCTTCTGGTGAAAAGTGGAACTCAATACCCACATACTTGGATATTAACAGAACTTTCCCTTTACCAAAGAAACCGCCTACATCTTCCGGCTTTCCGAGCTTTGCCACTATAGAAGTTTTTGTATCAGAGCCACCGAACACCTGACTACTATTTTTGATTGTAATTTCGACTTTCTTGTTCATAATTTCATTGGGCATTTAACGCCGTCTGCATTTTCGTGTATTTTGCGTCTAATAACTGGCCTTGTTAACTGTGGTTAGATGATGCGCAGGCTTCTCGCTTTCTCTTCACCGACACTATCTACAGCTAGCTTGTTGTATATTTCTTCACCTTCGCGCTCTTCGAATATCCCGATGACAAAGTCCTTACTTTTATTCCACCCCTTAAATGGAGAGTTAGCGCATAGAAAACAGAGTCATCCACATCTTCATCCCATTCTGGCGGGGCCCAGCGATCACCCTCTTCTTCGTAACCGGAGTTATAGCCAAACATGGTGGACTAATTACAGTGTAGTCACAATAAAACAACCATAGTCCACACGCATACATTTATTTATCGGAAGATTTTATTAATTTAATTGCTTCCAATAATATCATTTCGATCTCCGATAAAACTACTTCTACTTTTTTATCCATAACTTTGATGAGCCTCAACAGCACGCACTTGTTAGGCAGTTTTTACAGAAGCGCTTCGTCTGGGTTGCTTTTCATCAATTGAAAGAATTCATGTATTGAATTTTACCTTAATTCGGGCTCACTTTCTCCTGTGAAATAGTCTATTAGCACTTCACCTTTTTTATTAACTCTGTAGCACCAACAATTTACACAGTAATCCCCAAAAAGTACGCCATACTTAATTGCTCTTTCAATATCCCCTTCAGAGCTATTCTCTTCGAGAATTTCTGTTAACGACCAAAGTTTAAAATGCTCGTCATCCATGCAATCTTTGCCATTAAGTGTACTGTAAAGGGCGAGCAAATCATCAGCGGGTGTTACACCAAATTTTTCGAAGCATTCGGTAATCATTTTTTCATCACACCCAGGATGAACATCGAGCTTCTCTTCAATCCATTTTTCTTTGAATGTTTCAAATATGTTCATGATTGGTGTGCCTAACGCCAACCACAACTACGTAGCGAACTGGCGGGCATTTTGGAACAAAATGCATGCAAGATTGCGGAGTCAGATTGCTGGTTCTTGTTAGGTGCTGACTGCATATACCGCCCATACACTACATTCACACGCATGCGAATCTTCTGGGAACCTCGACTGTATAATATCTCTTACCGACAACGCTGTATTCAGACTAGATATTAGCCCATTATTTTCAATATGATGAGATAGAAGGCCTTCTTCATCTGAGCCCCAGTTGGTCAGAATTGATACATCCCAGTATGAATCAATGACCTCATACCCCAACAAACCTTGCTCAGGTTTAAATTCTTTTTGTACATCTATATCAACCCCAACCAAATCTACGCCAGAAAGACCTCTATATACTTTTAGCGCATGCTGATAACTATTAAGTAGAGAAGGCTTATCTTCGGCAATCAATACATTATCCCAGTCTTCATTGGTGGCCGGCACAAAGGTATCAGCACGTAAAATTCCGTCTACAGAATCAAAACAATCCAATTGAAGTCCACGCGATGATAAATACTTTAACCAAGCTTCACCGTTTTTAGGGCCGAACTGCTCTACGATTTTGAAGTACATATAAGGGCACCTAACGCCAACAACAAACGCCGAGGCGTTTGTTGCATAGGTCGTTTTGTTTATTCTTGTTAGGCATTACTCTCTAACTCTGTCACAAAATTATTGAAACAAGAATGATCAACATGCAGCTTTTCAGAATAGGATAGATTCTTGTGCCTTATATCAATATTCACCGTAAACCAATCAATTTTTGACGGCGTCTCCTCATATAGCCCAAATTCAATATTGAAAACAGACTCATTTGAACCTAATTCCCAGCTGCCAGAAAAAAAGGTATTGGCCAACTCATCTAACGGTAAGTTCAACCAGGCTTTAGCGGTAGACACAAAGCTATCGATGCTTCCCTGTGAAATATCGAAATTGTACCAAGCTACTTCTGCTTCTTTCTGTACTTTCCAACCAATTTCGTTATCGATAAATACATCATTCTGAAATACCAATCGAACTAGCACAGCATCAGCATCACTAACGAGGTAGAGTACTTTTCTATTTAACCAATCTCTAAGCTCAGCCATTTACTGTCTCCTAACAGCTTATTCTATTGCGATCACATTAAGACTCTGTCGTGACTTTTCAAATCTCATTTCCTGGTCACGATAATTCCTAATGAATTCAACAATTTATATCTTGAAATTACCAACAGTTTACCATCCAATTTGTAGAAAGCGAGCGCCTGTTCTTTTCGCTACTTCTATCCTCAATTATGGAAACACCCCTATGGCCTTACTCCTTAAATATCAATGCCTTAACTATCCCCCTTGCGTGAATCGGCGACCAATCATTTTGGTACTCACGAGACCTCTAACCCTAAAAATCGAGGATATTTACATATAACTGTATATCTAACCGGTCATTTATAATGATGCTTTTCGTTAAGCATTTTGTCAGTTTTATATAAAAAGTAGGGGAGAAAAAAAATGAGAATGACTATTTAGGGCGTAAATACCCATTTAAGCATTATGTATCAATGACCGGAATTGGGAAGAAAGCGCTCCTGTTGCGGACACCCCAATTGGCGGCAATATAAACAGGCTGTGTGAAAACACAGATTTCGGTCTAAAAATGCGATCAAAGCTCTTAACCAATCTTACACCGTCAATTTGC
>CAJXZM010000118.1 GCA_913063125.1 uncultured Gammaproteobacteria bacterium
TCTGTATCGAAATGTATCAGATCAACCGGCCAAGATAATTGTCGTTGGACCGGTCAAGTTAATTGTCGCTTAATACTTAACAAGGAATATGGGTAGCGCTTGGTTCTAAGGGTATTGAAATTTACCTACTACGACCCGTTAATGTTAGCCATTTATCGGTTGTTTAATGCCACCAATTTTTTAGCATAAGGAAGGTGGGGAAGCCCTCCAGGAAAAAGGAGGGCGGATGTTTTTGTGCTACATGCTTGTGGCGTCTTCTTGATATTGTGGAGATGCTTGAAAAAATTCTGGCAATTCGTTGCAGTTATTATATACAGAATATAGCTTCGGGAAATTATCCATATTTATATTAAAACGTATAGCGTTGTATATTTGTGGTATTAAGTAAACATCGCTTAACATCGGAGAGTTTCCAGCGCTAAAACGAGTATCAGACATTTCAGACTCTAACGCCGAAAAGCCTTCGGATATCCAGTGTTTTATCCATTTTAATTTACCTTCTTTTCCAGCATCAAGGGATGATTCGACATACTTGATAACTCGTAGGTTGCAAATGGGATGGATGTCACTGGAGATTATGGAGTAAAGGCTTCTGATTTTCGCTCTTGCAAGGCTGTCCCCAGGTAAAAGCGGAGGATCTGGATATACTTCGTCTAGCCACTCTATGATCGCAGTTGATTGCGATAAGTTAACACCATCTTCAATTTCTAAAGTAGGCACTAACCCTTGAGGGTTAATTTTAAGGTATTTAGCACTTCGATGTTCCCCTTTTACAAGATTTAGGTATTCATTTGTGTAATCTATACCTTTCAAGTTGAGAGCTATCCTAACTCTATAGGCAGCGGAGGACCGAAAATATGTATACAGTTTCATATGGTTAAACCCGTCTATATTTGGGGGGAGGGTAAAATGGTTGCGTAGGTCTCACCAAAACCGATACGCTTTAACCCTTTCTTCTCGCACCATCCTCGTAGTATAACTTTATCCCCATCAGCCAAGAACGTTCGAGTTTCTCCGTTGGGTAGTTCAATCGTTTTCTTTCCTCCGTCAGTAAGTTCAAGTAATGAGCCTGCTTCTTCCGGTTCAGGGCCGGATTGGGTACCGCTTCCTAATAGATCACCAGGTCTTAAATTACAGCCATTGATGGAGTGGTGTGCAACCATTTGGTTAATGGTCCAGTATGAATGTTTGAAGTTTGATACAGATAATCGCATATCTTCCTGGTTGTTATCTCTTATTTTTTCAGTGTTGAGATAGCATTCTAGATTAATATCGAAGGCACCTTCTTTTTGGTTTTTTATCGATTGTAAATAAGAAAGGGGCTCTGGGTCATTCGCTGCTCTATCAAACGGATGCTTAAATGGCTCTAATGCCTCGAAGGTTACTATCCAGGGGGAAATTGTTGATGCAAAGTTCTTTGCAAGGAAAGGGCCGAGTGGTTGGTATTCCCAAGCTTGAATATCTCTGGCGGACCAGTCATTAAATAAGCACAAACCAAAAACGTGATCTTCCGCTTTATCGATAGCGATAGATTCTCCCAGGTTGTTTCCTTGACCAATAAAAACCCCCATTTCGACCTCGTAGTCTAGCCTTTTGGTAGGGCTCAGTATTGGTGCAGCGCCTGGAGTGGGGGGGATTTGCCCGATTGGACGCTGTATTTTTTGCCCGGACACACCGATACTTGATGACCTTCCATGATAGGCGATAGGGATCCACTTGTAATTTGGAAGCAGGGGGTTATCAGGTCGAAAAAGTTTCCCAACGGAAGTGGCGTGGTATATTGATGTATAGAAGTCCGTATAATCACCGATTGTGCAAGGTAGAGTGAATTCTACGTCGCTTTGATCTACCAGGCATTTAGATAATAGAGCTTCTTCCTTCGCACCCTTTCTTAGTGCTCTGGATAAGTTTAGTCTGAATTCAGACCACACATCCTTTCCAGATGCCATAAATTTATTTAGGCTATCTTGGGAACATAATAACAAATATTCTTGCATGTTACCGTTGAAAGCCTGAGATTGGCTGGCAGCAAGAGCATCAATAATCTTGTCGCCGATAGCGATCCCGCCTCGAAACGTTTCTTGTGAACCCTTTCGCCTGAAAATAGAGAATGGTAGGTTTTGGATTGGGAAATCGGTAGTTGAATTGTTCGCGGATTTCACCCAGCTTTCCAATGATATATCATGAGTTTCATTTAGCGGCATGTTAGATAATCTCGGTATTTAGTCAATAGGTTCAATGCATTATTGTTTGTGTAACCAGTCTGCATGGTTCGGTGCTCTTTTTGTCTTTGACCATTCATCTATCATCAAAGGAGCGACTTTTTTGAGTTTATTCATCTTTTCTTGCGTTTCTTCACGGTAGGTTAGTTCTATGCGATGCCCGCTCGGATCAAAGAAATAAATGGATTTAAAAATCCCATGAGCAACGATTCCAAGAACATCTACATCATTAGATTCAAGATGATTCTTCGCTTCTTGTAATGCACTTTTATCTTTTACTTCCAGTGCTATGTGTTGAACCCATTCCGGGGTGTTAGGATCTTTTTGCATCGGTGGTGAATTGGGTAGTTCAAAAAAAGCCAATACATTTCCATTACCTGCGTTAAGAAAGATATGCATATAAGGGTCAGGTTCTTTTGTAGAAGGCACCTCATTTTCTGCTATGGCTAGCATGAATTCCATATTCAGGTTTTTTTTATACCATTCGACCGTTGTTTTTGCGTCGTCGCATCGATATGCAACATGGTGAATTTTCTCAATCGTAAACATAATTAGTCACTTATATTTTAATTCTTAGTATTGAAATTCTCAGTATTTGGATTCTGGCCTGTAAAGTAAGTCAGCTTCTGATATTTGTCGCTTTAGCCAAATTCTCCGGCGCTTTGACGCGTACTGGTCATATCGATCAGAGAACTTTGGGGATGTCTTACGAAGAAAGTCAATGGTTATGTTTTTTGGAAAACTTACTAGCAAATAAAGTATGCCCAAAAAGATAGGGTTAGGAGAATTTATAGCTTTTCTCGTCGCTGGGCTTACAAAAAATAACGTTTGCGCTATATTGGTTTTATATTCAATCCATCTGGAAATTTTTTCAAATCCTCTCGCTTGGGAGGAGGGTTTGAAGCATTCTAAGAAAGATGTTCCTAACTCGATGCCCTCTGGATTGTCAGTCATTTTCTCTAGGTTGAATAGATCAAAAATCATCTGTAAACCATCTTCTTGGGATTCTGGGAAAAGCCCTTCTTCTAACCCCATAATATGAGAAACGTACCGCCATAGGTGCATCAATCCGTCTATATCCCGATCAGTAGGCCGATAGCCAAGCATTTTCAGTAAGTTACCAAGCATCACCGAACTGATTAGAGGTGCTCCAAGGAGTCCAACCTGATTAATGGGCATGCCTAGTTTGTCAGCATCCCAGCTTGGATTGTTGAAAACAGATCGTCTTATCAATGTGTGGAGGAGGCGAACTCTTAATGCAGTTTTCCAGCCGCCTGCGAATAGCTTCATACCACCTGCTTCTGATATCTCTGTCCAGAAGTTACAGGTTAAAAGAAAACGTTTAAACGCTGTGTCATCTGCATACTGGCCCGTTGACATTAGCGTTTTACCGATACTTTCTAAGCGATAGCTATCGATGCTAGAAATACCTTGAAATTGAAACCCTGTTACGCCATAACGCCGATAAACTTTTGCTCCATGCTCTAGTAGGGTCCAATCTATCCAGTCGGGATCCGTTGAAACTTGTTCCCAAAGCTGTTCAATTTCTGGTGAAGGATCTTTGATTCCTGAAATACCTTTTTCCAAGAATACTTCGATAACCTCCATAGGATTTTGATTCCTATCCTCCATAGCTAAGAGCGCCCGATCCGAAATGGTGTCTCCTTTCCATGATGCCATTCCCATTTTTCTAGCGTATTCTGGTCTTTCTTTAGGAGTATAACCAAACAAACGGCTGCAGGTTTTCTTTATATTTTGTGCCTCTTCTGATTTTACAGATTCTGGATAAGAAAAAACTCCTGGAGGATTTATCTTGCCATCAGATAAATTTAAAAACTGAGTATTCTGAGACGCTCTATTTGTTTTGTCATCGTTGCTTAATTTCATTGTTACACTCCATATATTGCGCGTTATTATCGTGCTATGTTCTTTAGTAAGAGCTTTACGATATTTTCGATATTACGGATTTGGTTTCAAGAAACCCTTCCAAACCGCTTGCCCCCAAATCTCGCCCTATACCCGATTCTCGAAATCCACCTGTGGGAATGGAGGGTGGTGGAAATGCGGGAGTGTTAACAAAAACGGTTCCAACACGTAATTTTTTCGCTAAGATTTGGATGTTCCTATGTGACTCGCTCCATACCATTGCTGCAAGCCCATGCGAAGATGAGTTTGTTTGGAGAATAATATCGTTCTCGTCCTCGAAAACTTCTATTGTCATAACTGGCCCAAAGATCTCTTCATTGAGTAGTTTTGAATCTCGGGGAAGGTTAGTAATGACGGTAGGCGGAACAAAGAATCCGTTTGATTTGGACAGGTTTTTTTGATGTAACTTGGCTCCAGATTTCCAGGCATCATCAATATAGGATTCAATTTTCTGTTGTTGTTTTTTAGAAATAACCGGACCAATTTGTGTTTCTTCGTCTAACCCACTGCCAACAGTCAATCCTAATGAAAATTCCTTAATACGTTCGATAAATTCATCTGCGATTTTTTTGTGGACAAATACTCTAGAGCCTGCGACACAAACTTGACCAGAATTCGCGAAGGCTCCCATGGCCACACCAGGAACCGCTTCTTCTAAATCAGCATCAGGCATAACGATAACGGGTGACTTTCCTCCTAATTCCAATGAGAGGCGAATCAATTTATCAGATGCTTTTTTATGGATTTCTTTTCCGATTTTCATAGAGCCGGTAAAGGTGATTTTATTAATACCTGGATGCGAAACAAGAGAATTCCCAACCGTTTCACCACGACCAACGATCACATTAAATACGCCTGGAGGAAACCCTATTTCGTGCGCCAATTCAGCTAATCGAAGTATTGCCAATGATGCCTCTTCGGAGGGCTTCATAACGACCGTGCAGCCAACAGCAATGGCTGGGGCTAGCTTCCAAACCGCTATCATCAAAGGCGCGTTCCAAGGAACGATTGCCGCTACGACGCCTACAGGTTCTTTGCATGTGTAACCAAAAAAATGTTGATCTCCCATGTCTTGGTTTATATCAATGACATCGCCATGAATTTTGGATGGGAAACCTGCGTAATATCGCAAAGTCTCAACTGCTTTATTGACTTCAAAGTGTTTTGTTGCGCTGAGTGGAGCACCTAGCTCTAGTGTAATGAGTTCAGCAAATTGGTCTGCATTTTCTTCGATGGCAGTCGCTAAAGCGTTAAGTAACCTTTCTCTCTTGGAGGGGCCGAGGTTGCTCCATTCCGAATCGGGGTTAAACGCTTGAACACTAGATTCAACAGCTTTGTTGACACTCTCGATATCTGCTTCACTAAGCTTTCCGATATTAATCCCTGATGATGGTTCAATAATTGGAAGCTCGAATCCGTTTAGGCATTTGACCCATTCACCATCAATGAACTGCCCCTTACTCCTAATGATAAATTCTTTTACGGATTCGCTAATGTTAATGGATTGATTCATAACGGGTCTCTTACATTGATATTCTTCTATAAAAAGGCCATGTAAAACAGTCACCTGTTTCATTTACATTGGAGATGACCCCACTTACTCTCAGGTATTAAGGGTATTATCTTGTAAAATAATAAGAAATATTTGCCAACTTCTGGTTATGTAATGACATTTATCAAAGCTTATTCGTATTTTCTGGGTAGATAAGGAAACCTATTGAGCTGATTACGATTGTCTATTTGTAACTGGAAGTTGGCGTACCAATCCCGATATCAAGAATTTTGTTGACGTAATATGGCTAAAATACAGGGAGATATAGATACCACTTTAAATTGAATGTCCCCCATTATCTTTTGGCGGTTCTTAGTTAAGTGGTAGTAACGTGAAAAATTGTAAAAAGGCTCTTATATGTTATCGCTAAAAGGAAGAATACGTTCGGACATCAAAATAAGAAAAGCTGATGTCAATTCAAAAAGTTTTGAAAATAAAAGAGTGGTTGTGGTAGGCGGCACAAACGGTTTGGGTCGATCTATTGCAAAAAATATGGTCTCGAAAGGAGCCAGCGTAACGGTCGTTGGTAGAACCTTCAGGGATGCTGGAGTAAACAACATCAGTTTTTTGGAGGCCGACTTTTGTTCTCTTAAAGCCGCTGAAACAATAGCAGATAAGATTCCTGCGGAAGATCTTGATTATTTGGTGCTTACCACTGGCATTTTCTCAAGTGTAACAAGAAAGGAAACGCATGAAGGTGTTGAAGTTGATCTGGCCGTTAGCTATTTAAGTCGGTACGTACTATTGAGAAAGATAGCTGATAGGTTAGGCGTTAATAGGAATGGGGACGCTAAAGTAAAGGTATTTATCATGGGATTTCCAGGCATGAATGTTAAGGCGAATATAGAAGACTTTAACAGCGAAAAGCGATATAACGCAGGAACAGCCCATTACAATACTATTATTGGGAATGAGGCAATCGTTCACAAATATAGTATGAAGAACAACGGCTTTCACTGCTTTGGTCTGAATCCTGGGTTGATCAAATCCGACATTAGGACAGGATTGACGGGACAAGACTCATTGTTAACTAGGATTGTTGAGTGGTTTATATCCGCTTTTAATCAAGATTCAGATACATATGCGGATAAGTTAATGTCTCTATTTTTGTCTTCAGATCTCGATGATTATAACGGACTAATGTTTAACAAGAATGCTGACCTGATTGAAACGTCCAAGGTGTTTTTAAAATCGAGCTATATCGATGCGGTAATTCAAGCAAGCGATGATGTTATCAAAAAAGTCCTGGCGTAATAAATTAATTAGAAGGGGGTAAATGTGTTGTTAAATAATGTTTGTAATATAGTAATTCTGTTGTGGGGTTGCGTAATGGTATCGCTGGGTATATGTATGATGCTTTTTCCAGAAATCGTTATCGAAAATTATGGACTACAAGCGTCTGGTTCCATTGGTTGGTCGGCAATTAGTGGTAATTTTTCGTCCCTTATTTGTTTTCTGGGTCTGGCCGCGGTACTTGGAGTTTCAACAAAAAATAGATTTTGGTTGTTTAACGTTTTAATTGTTGAAAGTCTAATTCTGATGGGTCGTGGAATAGCAATAATACAACATGGGTATAGTGTCGAAGTCGCAGTACTACTAGTTGCTGAGATATTGATCGCGGTAATTATTGTCGTTCAAATAAAGATAGAACCTCTAAGGAAAGATCCTCTAGGGCAAGATAGTTCCATTAGTGTGTAGTAGCTGTTTTTTGTATTTATCCATTTAGGGTGTTAGGTGATGGTTGGGTTTAACAAAGTTGTAAATAGTTATGATGAGGCTCTTAAGGGGCTGAAAAATAATATGACAGTAATCGTTGGCGGATTTGGTCTATGTGGTATCCCTGAGGGTCTAATCGCAAGAATTCAAACAATGGATGTTTCGGGGTTAACCTGTGTTTCAAACAATGCCGGGGTAGACGGGTTTGGGTTGGGGTTGCTTCTAGAAAGTAAGCAGATTAAAAAAATGATCGCTTCCTATGTAGGCGAAAATGGTTTATTTGAAGAGCAGTTCTTAACTGGCGAGCTGGAGGTAGAGCTGACACCGCAAGGCACGTTAGCGGAAAAGATGAGAGCGGGTGGGGCAGGAATTCCTGGTTTCTACACGGCAACAGGGTACGGAACTCCTGTTGCGGAAGGGAAAGAAATAAGGTCGTTTGGTGGTAAATCCTATGTGTTAGAAGAATCAATAACCGGTGAGTTTGCGCTTGTAAAAGCATGGAAGGCTGACACCATGGGGAACTTGATTTTTCGAAAAACCGCGATGAACTTTAATCCAATGGCTGCGACAGCAGGAAAGGTTACTGTGGCAGAAGTGGAAGAAATCGTAGAGCCCGGGGAGTTAGATCCAAATGCTATTCACACTCCCGGTATATATGTGAACAGAGTAATAAAAGGAACTTTTGAAAAGCGAATTGAGCAACTGACTTTGGCCTCGGCGTGAGTTAAGTATAAAGGTTACGAAACAAGGGTAAGGTGATGGGGTTAAGAAGAGATCAATTGGCTATGCGAGTAGCGCAAGAGTTAAAGGACGGATACTATGTGAATTTGGGTATAGGTATCCCAACGTTGGTAGCTAATTACGTACCGGACGACATTGAGGTTATGCTGCAGTCCGAAAATGGACTATTGGGAATGGGTGAATTTCCCAGTGAAGAGAACGTAGACCCCGACCTTATTAACGCTGGAAAACAAACAGTAACTGCAGTAATGGGAGCCTCTTTTTTTTCATCTGCAGATAGTTTTGCGATGATTCGAGGGGGGCACGTGGATTTGACCGTACTCGGTGCATTCGAGGTTGATCAAAATGGTAGCATTGCATCCTGGATGGTTCCCGGTAAATTAGTGAAGGGGATGGGAGGAGCAATGGACTTGGTTGCTGGTGCTCGCGATATCATAGTTACCATGACTCATGCAAATAAAAAAGGGGAGTCTAAGGTCTTAAAGGAATGCACGCTACCTTTAACCGGTGTAGGTTGTATTAAAAAGGTTGTATCTGATTTGGCTTACATGGAAATACACGACGGAAAATTTCATTTATTTGAGAGAGCTCCAGGCATTTCAGTTGAAGAAATTATTTCGAAAACTGAGGGGGATTTGATTGTTCCAGAATATGTGCCAGAAATGAAGCTGGGTAGTATAATGCGTTAGCGGTTATCTGTACGTTATTGTTATTCTTTTTTAGTATATCACAACGAATATGCGTTGTTTTTCACTCCAAAGGCATGATCTTAGTTTTTAGTTGAATGCGGAATGAACAGTGGAGTAGTATTGTACTTCGAATGGTTCAATATCGCTTTTTAATTAGAGTCATGCTTCGATACCCAAAAAAGAGTGAAAAATGTTACAAGTTAGAGGCCAAAAAGAGAGCAGGTTATCGATCGCACATCCCGTGGTGTTAGTTGATATATTGAAGGAGAGAGGGCTTTCGGAACAGGAAATTATCGGTGCAGATAAGTTACTAAAAACTAATTTGCAGCAGCCTGACGGGCAGATAACCTATTCTCAATATCTTTACCTAATAGATAAAGCTATCACGCTAACAGGTGATCAAACTATAGGTCTCTCCTATGGCGAGAGGCTAAATGCCACGGGCCATGGTGTTCTTGGGTTAGGGATAATGGCAAGTGATAACTTATTACATGCCTTGGAATTTGGAAAAATGGCAGCTGCGGTTTTAAATCCATCGATAGGTTATGATATATCTGAATCCCAAGACTACTTAACCGTCACAGTGAAAGAGCTTATTTCTTGGAGTGGCCATGATCGCTTCATGGTTGATACATCATTTTCAATGATTAGTTATATGCTTAGGCAAGCGGGAGGAAAGTACGCAGAAGGGATCAAGTACAGTTTGACATATTCAGACTTGGGGAATAATCCTGCCTATAAAAAAGCCTTTTCAGGTCCTGTTTTGTTTAATGGAAAGTCGAATACCATGAGTATTCCCATAGAGATTGCTACGAAGCCCTCACCATTACGAAATCCCGTAGTTACCAAGCAAGCAAGTGAGCTATTAAAAAGGGAACTTAGCTCAATACAAAGCTCTAGAGATGGGATTATTATTCCTATCCAGCATATGATTTCTGATAATCCCGGATTAATACCTACCTTGGAACAGATAGCCGAGAAGTTCCACGTCTCGTCAAGGACGCTGAATCGGCGTCTGAAAGATTTGGACACAAGTTATATGGATATACTGACAGAAACCAGAAAAAAAATGGCGTTAGAATATCTTGAAAATGCGAAATACTCGATTGATCAGATTTCACATTTTCTTGGCTATAAAGATGCGTCGAACTTTAGTAAAGCTTTCAGAGTATGGACAGGATCTTCTCCAACCCAGTTTCGAGAGCAACATATTGGTAATTACAATGCTCCGGGAAATGCTTGATGAAAATAATGGAGCAAGCCAGAAAATTTCGGAAATTGGGTCTGGGATACAACTAGGCGAAAATGCGATTAACGTACTTCAATCCTGCGGCCTAAAAGAATGGCTGGATTAGGTTTTTCTCGCCTGTTTCGATCCTTCTTTCGAGAGATATTCAAGGTTTTAGGGGGAATTCAAAGGAGTAGCCGTTCACACGACTACCGTTTTCTTCTATAGCTTTTTTGTAAAGGAAAGGTTCACAATGTACGCATCCGCTTTAGACTCATATTCTTGTGTTGCGTATGGATTATAGATCAACCGGCCTGGCTCAAGGCTATTTGAGTTATCCGACTCTCCATAGTCTGCTTTGAATTCCGAGCGCCACCATCCAACACCAAAATCAATGGTTGTTTGTTTGTCCATATCATAACCAAACCCAAGGCCATAGAGGTAACCGTTAACGTAAGGTGCACCAAGGTCAACTTTGTCGTTGGGTATTGAGCCACCTCTTGGTTCGACACCAAAGCGAAGGCGTAAGTTATCTGAATATGTATACTCAATCCCTAGCGCCCATGTTAAGGAATCTTCATAATTTCTGGGCATTATTAAGTTGCTCGCGGTAGGGTCAAACTGGTCGTCAGGTTTGACAAAATAAATCAGATCTGCGAGCAACAGGAAATCTGCATCTTTGTCAAACTTGATTTCGAATAAGTCCCATTGTGAAAACCTCGTCCATTTGATGTCAAAGTTAACTTTTATATTTGGAAGTAGAAGAACAGAGACACCTACTGCAATATGCTCAGGTAGCGTAAATTCCGTTTCTAACTCTCCGCTCTGACTATACTCGCAACTTTCTGATACACCTCCATTTTCTGTAGCAGAAAGACAGGCTTTGGGGTCTGATGGCCCCGTGAATTTCGAGCCAACAACCGCTTGAAAAATTGGGTTAAGTGGCACCATTGAGGAGATCATTTCACCAACCTCACTTGTGTAGTCCATTCTCCAGTTACCTTTCATGTTGGACGTAGCTTCACTTTGATATACCAAACCGAATGATAGCCAGCTTTTGGGTTCCCATAGCAGACCTATGTTAAAATTGGTTGAAAAGTTATCGTCCATATCCATTTCTAGTCTGCCCATCGAGTCATAGGGGCCAATAAAACGTAGTAGGCTGCTGTCAATATTGGCAACATCGGATGCAAACTCACTCATAAATGCAAAAGTAGATTCAGCACCTCTAAAATTCGTTGATACCCCTGTACCCTGATATGAAAATCCAATGGAAAGCCCAACGCTTAACTCGTCATTGACTCTAAATGCGAACGAGGGAGAAAAATAAGTAATTCTCGTAATCGCACTTTCTATGCCGTGAAACGTAGCGGTATCATCTTCGGGGCGACTAACCCCAGATGCCAATGGAGAGTACGCCGCGGTTGCAAATGTAAACCTATTTTCTGAATCAGTAATAGCGATTCCACCCGTTGGTACAAGGGTAATAGACGGTGTTTTTATACCTTGCCCAGGCAAGTACATTGCACTTTTATTTGTTTTAGATTCAGTGTTCGCTACCGGGTCTGTTGGCCAAATGGACTGCCATTCACCTGCACTAACATCACACTCTTCTGTTATGGCGCATAATGCAATCTTTTTTTCATCTGTTACATACGTCTCCCCAAACTGCACGTCATGTGAAATAAATCCTGATGTAAGTTTTATCGTCCCTGTCTTCTCTTTTATGCGAATTAGCCCAGCGGGATTAAAATGTATGGAATCAATACCTGGAGGGTCAGCTGTCACAGCGTTCCCGAGAGCGATTGCTTTAGGGTTTCCTATGGTTAGGTTTTGGCTTAATTGCCCAAAACTTGGCGTTATTACAAGGGTGTAAAATACGATAAATATTGCGGCTTTATATATGTTTAACATAATTTTATTTTTTAATAATTGTTTTGTGTCATCAGTATATGGAAATCCCGGTAGATAAAGTCGGTTCTTAAAGGACATATCCTGGTGATAAAAAGACAACCGAGCGGCTTGCTAAACATTAGGAGAAGGCTTACTTGATTGGCACGTTTTACCCTATTAGATGGCGGTATTATTTCTTATCTTACTTCCGACACGAATAATAAAGGGGTAAACGATGAGCAAGTACAGGAATAGCTATATACTTATAGGCTTAGGCTGGTTGATGCTGGTAGGAATGTCAAAAGTACCTGTCACACTTGAACCGCAACTGGCGGAAGAACCTGCCATAGGTCATTGTAATGACTTCAGTCTTCATAAGAACCCCTATTTTGGCGATTTACATGTGCACACAGGGTATTCAATGGATGCAGCTCAGGCTGGTGTTATTACGACGCCTGATGATGCCTATCGATTTGCTAAAGGGGAGGAAATAATGTTACCTCCCCATGACGAAGATGGTCATTCTGACCGGACTCTTCAACTTGATCGGCCATTAGACTTCACTGCGGTAACTGATCATAGTGAATTTCTAGCCGAGACCAGTATCTGTTTCAATAGAAACAACCTTGCTTATTATGGTCCGTACTGCGTCACCATGCGTGGCACTGAGGATGGTAACCATCCACTGGATACACTAGCGTTTGCTCTCGGTATGGGTGGAATCGTACTACCGGGTGGTGAGTTTAACTTTGGCTTCTGTAAATTACGCCCAGAGCTCTGTGAGAAAAGGGCTTCTGATTCGTGGAAGTCTACTCAAAATGCAGCTCAGAAAGCCTATGACAGGTCATCAAACTGTTCTTTTACGAGTTTCATCGGGTACGAGTGGACCGGGTCGCCAGCGATGAACAACCAACACCGTAATATTATTTATCGTAACGAAATCGTTAGTGAAGCCCCCATTAGTTACTTCGATGCAGACAAGCCCCACGAATTATGGGAAATGCTGGATGACAGCTGTACGCATCAAAACAATGGTTGTGAAATCCTAACGATTCCCCACAATTCCAATCTAGGTGGCGGCACTATGTTCCAGCCCTACACGGAGAAAGAGAACCCTTACACGCCTGAAATAGCGGCGCAAAGGCAACGGTTAGAGCCATTGATTGAAATATATCAACACAAAGGGGCCTCGGAATGTGTAAACAGCCCTAATGTCCTATTAGCCAGCGAAGATGAATTATGTGAGTTTGAACTGATAGTTTCTGATATTTGTACTGGATCAGAGGCCGATGCAGAAGATTGCACGCCGCTATGCTCTGACTTGCCTGTTCCTATTGGTGCCTTCAGTGGCCGTTGTGCAGAGCCTTCTGATTTTGCTCGCGGCATTTTGCGCAATGGATTAAAAGAGCAGAGTCGAATTGGAGTAAACCCTTTTAAAATTGGGTTCATTGGCAGTACCGATACGCATAATGGAACCCCTGGTGCTGTAGAGGAGAGGGGATTCAAGGGGCATACAGGAAAGACTGATGCTGACCTTGAATCTCTAATTGGTACAAATAGTACAGCTACGACCTCAGAAAATGATCTCGCGAGTAAATTGAAATCGATTATAGAAACTGACTCTATTAAACGATACAGCGCTGGTGGGTTAGCAGTAATTTGGGCGGAACAAAACTCCAGAGGCGCACTCTTTGATAGTATGCAGAATCGAGAAACCTACGCTACAAGTGGCCCTCGTATTATTACCCGTTTCTTTGGGGGCTGGCATTTACCGGACGATATGTGTAGCCAAGAAAACTTTGCCAAAAAAGGGTACGCCTTAGGTGTGCCAATGGGGGGTGACCTGCCTAGTGCACCGCTTTCTGAATCCAAACCAAAATTCGCAATCTCGGCCTTTATGGATGTGGGTTCAGATAACTTTCCTGGTACTGAGCTACAGCAAATTCAGGTGATCAAGGGTTGGGAAAAAAACGGCGAGACCTACGAGAAAGTACTCACTGTAGCAGGCGATGCCAATAATGGCGCGTCAGTTAACCTAGACACATGCCAAGTTCAAGGTTCTGGTTACACGAACTTGTGTGCAGTATGGACTGACGAAACATTCTCCCAATCCCAAAACGCATTTTACTACGCAAGAGTTGTTGAGAACCCCACCTGCCGATGGCATAAACATCAATGTAACGCCGCATTTGAGGCTCAAAAATTGTCCTGTGACACGATTACAGCGGAGCATCCTCTCAGTGCATGTTGTGATGGCTCCACTCCCGACACGGTACAAGAACGAGCCTGGACTTCACCTATTTGGTATCAAGCACGCTAGAGGCGGGGGATATGAAGGCATTTTTACGTAAGTTAATGAGAGATCCGTTCACACATTTCATCGTCATTGGTGGTTTTGCTTTTATGCTATTGAATTCTTCAAATAACTCTGGGGTTATAAGGCTATCCGAAGGTTATTTGCAGGCACAGAAAGCGCAGTTTCAACGTCAAATTCACAAATCACCAACGCCGCAAGAGACTAGACAGCTTTTACAAGCAGCAGTTGAGGAGGAGGCTCTATATCAGGAAGGGCTTAAATTAAAGCTTGGTCAACACGACCCCGTAGTAAGAAAGCGCATTATTCAGAAAATGCGTTTTGTATTAGAAGGGCAATCAAAACCTCATCGACCAAGCCTACAGGAACTACAAGAGTACTTAGTAGAACACCTGGAAGAATTCAGAGAACCTGTGCGTTATACGTTTAGGCATGTTTACTATAGGAACGAATCTAAAATAGGGGAGCGCCCAACTACCAATTACTCCGACTTTGAAACAATCAAGTTACGTTCAGAAGCCGACCCTTTCATTTTAGGTAATGATTTTAAGTCGCTGACTTTTTCTGACATTTCCTCAAAGTTCGGCTCTCAGTTTGCGACTGCGTTTGTGAAATACGCAGAGCAACCGCAGGGGAAGGATGTCTGGTTTGGCCCAGTTAGCTCTCGATACGGCGCACATATAATAAAAGTGTTAGAAATACACCCGTCACAAAGACCTGATTTCGAGGCGGTAAGAGATAAAGTCTATAACGCTTGGATGAAACTGAAAACACGAAATAATAAATCCGACGCAATAGAACGTATTTTAGCTAATTATCACATTGACCTCCCAATCGCGAATAGGTGATCATTTTGAGCAGTCGAAATTGTTTTAGTCGCAGCTTAGTATCCTATACCTATTTTCTGTTGCTAGTGCTGCTTTTTCAAAGTACAGCGTTGGCGCACAATCTTGAGTTTGACGTGATTAGTTTAAGTGATCACGGGGGAGGGAACTGGGGTGTAACCTATCAAGTCTCAGGAAAAACACAAAGTTCTGACATGACACATTTACTGTTTGGCGAAAATTGCAGTAAAAGGGGGGCTACAAGTACATTTGTAACCAAAGGTGGCCAAGGGCTGCAACAGCAATTGTCATGTAGCAAGCCTTATTACCCCACCCATTTATCTTCAACGAAGCCCTTAAACAGATCACTGTTGGTGAGTGTGAATTGGAAGTCTGGCGGTAAAGAACAAAACCTATTAGCAAAGGAGAACAACTCACTAGAAATAACGCCTAAACAAAAAGCTTTCTTGCCTATAGGCTACTTTACTTTCGGCATGGATCACCTATTCACTGGCTACGATCACTTGCTTTTTATCACGCTACTTTCGTTGTTGGTGTTACATCAAAATAAGGGAAACGCCAAAATAAAGGAAATGATAAGAATAACTACGGCATTTACAGTGGGGCATTCAATTACACTGATCCTCACCGCATTTGATATGGTTTCAATTGAAAACCGAACGATTGAATTTTTGATTACATTAAGCTTAATTACTCTCGCCTATGAGCTTACCCAACAGCATCAGACATTGACCAAAAGACACCCCATGCTTATATGCGGTATTCTTGGACTTTTTCATGGTTTAGGCTTCGCTTCTGCTTTAGACATTGCTGAATATAATGGCTGGGAAAGAGTATTGGCTTTGATGCTTTTTAATGTGGGTATAGAAACAGCTCAAATCTTCTGTCTCTTGTTATTGTCTTGTATCTATTGGTTAATACGCAAACGGGTTCACCTTGTCATCCAACCTATGGCATATACCGCTGGCCCCCTTGCAGTTTACTGGAGTTTGCAAGTACTCTTCATAGATTACCTGTAGAAAACTAGGTGATTTTATGTGAACAAAACTAATCATGTTTGGTTGATTATGTTGTATAGTTAACTTCGACTATTCAACTTTATTGGATAGCGAAATTGCTTTGTTTGGTACCAGTATGAGTAGGATAGCGCTAATTCAATTGGTTGTTTTCTGCATTTGGAGTGCTGCGATTTATTCAGCTCATTCTGGAGAACTGCTTATTGTCAGAGGTGATGGTCAATATGCACCTTACGAGTTCACTCAAAATGATGAGTTGGTTGGCTTTCATATTGACTTAATCCAGAAAGTAGCCGAACAGGCAAATATTGAAATAACCTTCAAAAGTTATCCGTGGAAACGTTCATTACATATGTTCAAAATAGGTGAAGCCGACGCAATCACTTATTTAGGAAAAAATCCGGAAAGGGAAGAGTTTACATATTATTTGGAAGATAACATTCTTTCTTATGTCCATAATAGCTTTGTGGTCCCTAAATATAGCAAGATAAAGTATGAAGGTAATTTAGAGAATCTAATAGGGTATGAAATAGGTGTGGTAAGAGGTTTTATGTACGGTGATGCTTTTGCGAACGCTGATTATTTAACAACGCATGAGGTCAATAGACGAGAGCATATGGTAGCCATGATAAATCGAGGGCGATTGGATGCCGGTTTATTAAACCCTTTAAAATTAAGAAATAAATTTACTGAAACAGATCAATTGGAGGGGCTGAAGGTTTTAGAGCCGCCTCTAAGAGGTATTGCCAACTATTTGGGTTTCTCTAAATCAAGAAAACGAGAAGAAATTGGAACGTTATTTTCCAAACATATGGCTGAATTTAAAAAGACGTCAGAGTTTAAAACTCTATTAAAGGAATACGGGTTAGAACAACTTTAATTTAAACTAGAATATTCAAATCATAGAATAAATTGACAATTATAAGGTGTGACTTTAAATGCAGTGATGTCAGAGTGCTGCATGGTAGAATTATCTTTCACCTCAACTAGGCGTGTTTTTTGGATTATCTTGATAGTTGTTTTTTTTTGCTATCCATTCTGTATCGATCAGTATAGAATTGGCGTTAGAAAAAAGTGAAGTTGGAGAATCTACATGGCTGTCGGACGAAAAAGAGAATTTGATATTTTTGATGCTCTATCAAAAGCTACAAAAGTTTTTTGGGCGAATGGATATAGTGGTACTTCATTGAGTGAGCTGACTCAGGCAATGGGGATTAGTCGCCCTAGCATGTACGCTGCATTTGGTAATAAAGAAGAACTGTTTGTTGGGGTGCTCAATCACTATGTAGAGGTTTATAGTGCTATACATGGTGCGGCACTCCAATCCTCACACCTTAGCTTACAGGATAGGCTAGGCGATTACCTACGTTCTATAGCCGACACTGCATCTGATACCAATTTACCCGGGGGCTGCCTAATTACTCGCAGCAATTGTGAATATGGAGGTGAAAACTTACCTGAATTTGTGGTTAAAGAAATTAGAAAAATCACAGAATCTATTCTTCATTCCTACAAATTGTTTTTTGAGTTGGAGCAATCGAAAGGAAATTTAGGATCGCAGGCATGCCCTGAACAACTGTCGGACTGCTTGCTCTCCACGCAGCATGGCATCTCAGTAATGTCTAGGAAAGGCATTCCAGTTGAAAGGTTGTATAAAGCAATCGATCACTTTGTTCTAATATTTAAATAAATTCCCTTTACTTAACCTTGGTAACAATTATTTCAGATTTAAAGTCTGAGGAGTTTTTATGATTACAATTTATGGCTGCGCAGCGCCAAACCCCAAAAAAATAACCATTTTTATGGAAGAAGCTGGTCTCGAATACGAATATGTTAGTTTGAGCATTCATGACTTGGATCAGAAAAAACCAGAATTCTTAGCCATAAACCCCAATGGACGCTTTCCTGCTATTGTTGATCATGATGCGGAAGGCGGTCCTCTAACCGTTTGGGAAAGTGGCGCGATACTCACCTACTTGGCAGAAAAAACGGGTAAGTTTTTACCAAAAGACGGTCACGGTCGTTATGAAGCGTTGCAATGGCTTTATTGGCAAGTGAGCCATGCGCCCTATCTTGGTAATGCTCATTATTATCGTTTATTCACGCCGAAACCTAGGCGTCCGGAAATCAAGCGCTTCACAAATGAGGCGGCTCGTTTATATCGCTTGATGAATAAACACCTGGAAAATCGAGAATGGTTTGCTGCTGGCGAATTTACGGTTGCTGATATTTCCATATTTACGTGGGTTCAATATCATGAATGGCAAGGTCAGGACTTGGCTGATTTTCCAAATGTTAATACATGGTTGAAACGCATGGAGGCACGCCCTGGAGTGGAAAAAGGAGGAAAAATCCCCTATCCATTATTTGAATATAAGCCTTCACCCAATCGTGATACAGAAGGAGTGCAAGCGATTATTAAACATCGCTTAAGACACTCAGCGTGGGCTATACCTGCTGAAAAAGAAGATCAAGCTGTCGCTGCATATTGCGGACCAAAATGATCACCCTCTGCGGTCCAAAGTGATCACCTCTTGCAGTTGAACGTGATCACTCTTT
>CAJXZM010000119.1 GCA_913063125.1 uncultured Gammaproteobacteria bacterium
TGCGTACGTTCTTTACACCCCGTGAGCGGGCTATCACCTTCTGCCCAACGCATATCAAAATACTGTGTAAATGATGGTGTTTTCCCTTCTTCAAAGTAAAAAGGCTTAAGGGATTCAGGATCAGCTACTATAGGCATTGCTTTCGCGTCAAGCGACAGCTCAGATACTCGCGATGCGCCAAAACAAGCCATCACTGAGCAGCCGACGTTACCGTCTTGAATCAAATCAGCGCGCATTGAAGTGACATTTTTCCCTTGTCGTAGCTTAGTCGTTTCAATACGGATAGGTTGATCACCAACGGGGCCCACAAACAACACTTGCAATGCCCTCAACGGCAGCTTTTTCTCTGATTGTTGCCCCTCTTCTTGCTGCTTCCCACCTTGATACAAAACTTGTTGCATTGCCTCAACAGCTAAGGCCGCTAACAAACCGCCAAAGGATGCGCGACCCTGCATCCATGATGTTGGAATCTGAGCTTCAAAATACTCCCCTTTTTTGCTAACACCCTTAAGAACCTGATTAAACGTTTTACTACTCATTGACACTTTTCCTGTAGAATTTATTATAGCCTGACTGTTTTGCCTATTAACGACGACAACGATCATCACTTATTATTTGGCGTTTCAAGACATACGCCAACACCTCAAAAACCCCCAGAGGTCTAAAAATCGCCAAAAAGCAGTCTCCCATTAATTCTCCGTAATTTTTAATTTTCCAATTAATATGGCGTAATTCATCGTGCATCAATGCATGCTGCTTAGGGCAATCAATAACCAAATCATGGGCTTCCGTCATCAACACGTATGCTTGTAAATAGTCATTGGATTGTTTTGCCTTAAACGCTTTTTGCTTCAAACTCAGAGCCTGATTCAATCGCAATTCAAAACCGTTATCATAGGTTCGTGCCATATTCCCCTCCTATTGCTAGGTTTAATATTAGAGTTAGTCATAGGGTTAGTCGTAAAATTCACCCAATCACTATATATGAGCGTTATCGCCTTAAACACCACATTTAGCACAACAGTCCTTTCCACTGGGCGTGACATTTCTGTTGAACTGAGAAAATAGGCCCAAAATCACACATATCCAATGCTTTCTCGTTGACAACTTTGCTCAAGACCATATCCTTAGCAAAACTATAAATTAGACTTACCGCCTGCATGGATGCGCACACAAGAATAATAATGGTGCCTGTTCATGTACATTCTAAACATCACAAACCCCAACGGTAGCGCTCTCCCTCCCCTGTTTGTCAAACAATCTATTTGTACTATTGGTGATAGCGATAACAACCTTGTGAACTTACCCGGCCGCAAAGTGGCGAAAGTGCATGCTCAAGTGGAGTTTCGCGATGACGGTATACATATATCAAACCGTGCTCGGCTCAAACCTCTATTCGTCAATGAAGACAAAATTGAGAATTTTGGTCCATTAACCATGAACGATACCATCATGATTGGCGATTATTACATCAAGGTAACCATTACTGATCAAGATCCCAACGACAAACCCACATCAAAGCCCGCTGTTAACGCAACAGAAGTGCGCCGCAAAACCTACCAACAATGGCAACAACGTACACATCAAGCGGTCAAGAAACAGTTACAGCAGCCGGCGATCGACTTAGAGGGCGAAAATGCTAACGCTGACATTTATACCGTGGTAAAAGCTACCGTTGCTGAATTCCAAGACCTTCCTTCTAATGTTGATCCAAATAAACTGATTCACAGAGTCCATGCTGAAATTGTCGGCTATGGTGCTATAGAACCACTCCTAAACAACCCTCAAATATCCGAAATCATGGTGAACGCTCATGATGAAATATTCTATGAAGAGAACGGTCAAACTAAACTTTTTGTGGGCACGTTTACCGATGCGGGAACATTGCTAACGATTATTCAGCGTATGGTGGCGTCAACCGGTCGCAAAATTAATGATCAGTTCCCGATGGTTGATACTCGATTTGGTGATGGCTCCCGAATTAATGCCGTTATCCCTCCCCTAGCGGTAAAGGGGCCATCAATTACTATACGAAAAGCGGTAACCGAACGCCTCACTGCGCAACACCTTATTAACTTTGGAACCCTAAGCCCAGGTATCATTCGTTTTTTGGAGGTTGCTGTAACCCATAAATGTAATATCATCATATCTGGCAGCACGGGGTCGGGTAAGTCGACGTTGCTGAATGTCTTATCCAGCTTCATCCCTAATAAAGAACGCGTGATTGTTATAGAAGACGCCGCTGAACTAGAACTACCTCAACCTAATCTAGTATCACTAGAATCTCGTCAACCCAACGCGGACGGTACGGGTGCAATTGAAATACGAGACCTGTTAAAAAACTCTTTACGTATGAACCCGGACCGCATCGTGGTAGGAGAATGCCGCGGTGGAGAGGCTTTGGATATGCTCCAAGCGATGAATACTGGACATAACGGGTCGTTAACAACAATTCATGCTAACAGCCCTAGGGACTGTATCAGCCGCTTGGAAGTGCTGTCGCTAATGTCGGGAATGGAAATACCGATGCTAGCGACGCGAACACAGATCGCATCCTCAATTGACCTTATTGTTCAACAAACCCGGTTTCCCTGCGGTAGCCGCCGAATCACCAGTATCTCTGAAGTATCAGGGATGGAGTCTGGAAATGTGCAGCTGGGTGAAATCTTTAGCTTTCATCAAGAAGGCGTGGATGAGCAAGGAAAGATACAGGGACGCTTTGAATCCACAGGATTTATCCCTACATTTTATGAGTCTTTGCGAACAAGAGGCATCGCTACAGATATCTCCATTTTCCAGTGATATCCACCCTTTAACAACACCTTCAATAGCCCTCCACATCAGGATAGTTGGTCTATTCTTTAGGTAACAGCCCTGAAGAATAGACATGAAGAACTGACCTGATGAAAAAACACGAACTCAGCTCGCCTCAATGCACCTCAACGCTTAACAGCAGTATCATATTGATACTGCTTTTTCTTAGCTCACCAGCCTCCGCGTGGACAGTGACGGTATTAGATCAAGACGGCCAACCTGCTCAAAATGCCGTTGTACATATTTCTGGCCCGGGTATCACAAGCAGCGACACTGACGTTGCAATCATGGACCAAGTCAATCGTCAATATAGTCCTCACGTACTGGCTATCCGCAAAAACCAAAAAGTGTCTTTTCCAAATAGCGACAATGTACGGCATCACGTCTATTCATTTTCAAAAACCAAACCGTTTGAAATGAAGCTCTATGCAGGAACTCCAAACAATCCGATTACGTTTGAAACTGAAGGTATCGTTGTGCTTGGGTGCAATATTCATGACTCCATGCTGGGATATATTGCCGTTTACGGCGATGGGAAATTCGGTGTTGTCGATGACGCAGGTAAAATTGTATTTTCAGAGCCTCAAAAATCCGTTGCCACATTAGATATCTGGCACCCGAATTTAGCTGATAAAACAAAGACCCACTATTCAGGTCACTTGTCAGGACAAAACAATATTACCGTTACAATTAATATCACCCACCCACCAAAGAAGACGCCGTCAAAGAAAAACAAATTTGGAAGGTTCTACAAATGAAATTAAGCCTTAGAAGCCACATACTCCTTCCTTTTATTATATTAATAATAGTCACCTCCATAGCCATCATCGGTAGCGTGTTTTTTGCTACCCGCAACAACATAAACAACCAAGCAGAAGAGGCACTTCATACAGGAAAACGTGTATTCGAACGATTGATGTCGGTTCGAGGGAATCAACTCATAACCTCTTCAGAAATATTGGTCAGTGATTTTGGGTTTAAAACCGCCATTGCCTCGGAAGACAAAAACACCATACTTTCTGCGTTAGAAAACTATCAGCAGCGCATCAATGTGGATCTAATGATGATCCATGATCTTGATGGCACATTAGTATCCACTACGGACAAAAAACATCCCTACATACTAACTAAAGAAATCATTAATAAAATCAAGGAGGATGGCGGAATTCTAACGGCATTACTCATTAAGGACTCCGCTTACCAAGTGGCAATATTGCCCGTCATGGCGCCGACTACCATTGCATGGGCGACCGTCGGTGTTGCCATTGACAATGATTTCGCGAACCAATTAAAAACACTGACCAATTTGGATATTTCCTTTTCAGGAAACACTAAAGATGGCGATACCAATCTAGAGATATTCCATATTTCTACTTTATCTACCGCTGCATCAAAAAACCAAAGTCAATTCAGCGAAGAAATGATGCATGTTACTACATCACAGAAAGAAGAGTTTTTATCACTACCTATCACCATAACAGAAAACAATGAATTCCTAATTCATGCCTATGTATTCTCATCACTTACCAATGCTTATGCGCAATACAACCCACTAAAATGGCAGATCTTTGTTATAACGATGTTAGCCCTAATTCTCTCAATTATTGGAGCGTTATTAATATCAAAAAACATCTCCCAACCCATTGCATTTTTCGTTAAAGCGGCAAAAAAAATTAGCGATGGCCATTACAATGAACAAACGTCGCAATTCGTACAAAATACGCAAGAGATATCTGAATTAGAAGAAAGTTTTCGAAAAATGCAAACGGGGATTTCAGAAAGAGAAACAAAAATACTCCACCAAGCATACCATGACACGCTAACCGGACTACCCAACCGAACACAAACAAAAGACTACATCAACACGCTCATTAAAAAAGGTCATGGGACGGAGTTTTCAGTTATTAGCATTAACATTATTGGTTTCTCACAAATAAACGATACCTTTGGATTTGATGTGGGGGACAATTTCCTAAAAACGTTTGCTGAACGGCTAAACGAGAGCACTGGCAACAACAGCCATGCTTCCCGTTTGAGTGCCGACGATTTTATTACAGTAATGACATCAGCCTGCCTAGACACCATTGCCAAAGACACCAAACACCTAAAAGAAACCTTAGAAAAAAGCATCAATATCTCTGGAATTGATATTGCGGTATCCATTCGCTTAGGAGTATCACTGTACCCAGAGCACGGTGCTGATGCAGAACAGCTTCTACGTCGCTCTAGCATTGCATTAAACGTTGCCGAATCTCGTAATATCAGTCTTGATTTCTACCAACCAGGTGAAGAGAAAGAGCATCTCAAACGTATCCGCCTTATTTCAGATCTTGGTGACGCAATAAAAAATAACGACCTAGTTATGTACTACCAACCCAAAGTAGACCTCCATACGCAGACAATCACTCAAGTTGAAGCTCTTATTCGGTGGATCCACAAAGACTTAGGGTTTATCCCTCCCGATGACTTTATTGGCCTTGCAGAGAGTTCAGGTATGATGCCCGATTTAACACGCTGGGTACTTACTTCTGTTGCTGGCCAAGCAAAATCATGGCGACAACAAAATATCGATGTAATCGTTGCCATCAACCTGTCTGCCCACGACATTGCCCATGATGGTCTTCCTAGCTTTATTACTCAACTACTATCCGACCACCAACTTACTGCAAATGACTTTATGTTAGAAATCACCGAAAGTGCGGTAATGGAAAATCCACATCAGGCGATCCAAGTATTAGAACAGTTCAAATCACTGGGCATTGACCTTTCTATTGACGATTTTGGAACGGGCTATTCCTCCCTTAGCCAGTTAAAAAGCATGCCTGTTGATGAATTAAAAATTGATAAGTCTTTTATTTTAAACCTTGAAAGCAACAAGGACGACCAAGTCATTGTGCAGTCAACCATTCAGCTAGGCCATAATATTGGTTTACGTATTGTTGCCGAGGGTGTCGAAACCCAAGCAGCCTGGCATTTGTTGGAGCAATGGGGATGCGACAAACTTCAAGGTTACTTTATTAGCCGTCCTGTACCGGCTGATGACTTCACCGCCTGGTACCCCCATTACCAGGTTTCTGAATTTTGTCATAATCAAAAGCCAATGAATGTAGCCCTTACTAGAGAAGCAGAATCTTGAGGAAAGTAACCAACAAAATGAGAACAAAAAAAACAACAAAGCTCCTTACTCTAAGCATTATACTCTCTTATCTATTGGTTGGCCCTTGCTACAGCAACGGAAAGTTACTGGCAACGGCAGGTACTTCAACGATAGAAGGTAGCGGAGGTGGCGGAATGGTTCCTTGGGCGATGCTCTCGGGCTACGGTACTAAAGATGAAACAGCATCATCTCTTTTTTCAACCCACATAAACCTTTCCGACTTCACCATGTGGTCATACGGTATAGCCGCAAGTTACCATGACCGTATAGAACTATCGGCATCTCAACAAACAATCCAAGGAAAAGAAAAATCAGACCCCATCAGCATGAACACCTTTGGTGCAAAGATACGACTTAGTGGTGATGCAATTTATAGTAAATGGCCACAGCTGAGTGCTGGTATTCAATATAAAGATATATTGGATAAAGAAGCGGCTAACGCCCTAGGGGCAAAGAAAAACTCGGGGACTGACGTATATCTTAGCGCCACAAAAATATGGCTTGATGGTTTTTTTCATAGAAATACATTATTCAACATCACTTTACGCAACACCGATGCAAATCAATTAGGGTTACTCGGCTTTGGTGGAGATAATCACCACAGTCGTTGGCAGTGGGAATCCAGCGCAGCATTACTAATCAATCGACACTGGGCAGTTGGCGCGGAATATAGAATGAAACCAAACAATTTATCCACAGTTAAAGAGAATGATTGGAAGAATGTTTTTGTTAGCTATTTCCCCTCAAAGCAATTATCCATTACGTTTGCCTACCTAGAATTAGGTGATATTGCCGGCCAACGGGATCAAAAAGGTCCCTACCTATCGCTACAAGGTGCCTTCTGATGAAAATCATCCAGTCGCTATCCATCACGTTATATGTTACGTCTATTATATTAACGACGGGGTGCCTGTCCCCTCAACCTAAAGATGACCTTTTCCAGCAACTAGGAGGTTTACCGGGAATAGAACGATTTGTGGATATTTTTATCAGTGAAATAGGGGAATCAAAAGAGATCCGCCCCTATTTTGAAGATACCAATCTAGATCGCTTTCGAGAAAAACAAATCGAACATATTTGCTTACTATCCGGTGGCCCCTGCACTTATACCGGCGATTCTATAGTGGATTCCCATAGAGGTATGGGGGTCAATGAGGCTGACTTTAATACTCTTGTTGATATTACTATTCGCGCCATGAATAAAACGGGATACTCCATTGCGACACGTAACCGCATGCTTGCTCTTATCGCCCCACTAAGAAGTGAGGTGATTGAGATTGAATAATAGAAGCAACTGGTGTCATTTTAAAATTGTTCGTTCTATCCACTGAACCGCATACTCCCAAACGGGTTTGGACTTTACGCTAGTAATCAGATCCATATGCCCAGGGTTAAATGTTAACCCTTCATCCCCAACGCCAAACGTTTTGTGTGTTACCGACGCGCGCGCCAAATGGGATACAAACGCTTCTGAACACTGAGGATGACACATTAAATCATCCCCCCTTCCAGCAATTGCCAAAACAGGGACCCGCACATTTGCCAACCCTTTTAGGTAATCCCAAGACTGATCAAGCGTTTCCCAACGATCCCGTTTCCACCACTTAAGAAAGCTCAAGGTATAGGTTTTTGCTTCATCCTCATTTCCAAATTTCAGTTTCTTTGCTGGGAAACGCTTAAACGCCAGAGCAAAACCATTAAACACCCCTAACTGTGCACGTTTTTTAATACGTCTTTTGATACTGCTATCCAATTGAGGAATCCAAACATTTGCTGCAAAACAAACAATGCCATCCAGTGGTGTATCAATTTCTTTACCTAGTAACCCAAGTCCACCATGCGCAAATAAACTATGGCCCACCATTAAAAAGGGAGTATCTGGATGACGCTGACGGATAGCCTTTATAGCTGCAGGCAAATCTTTTAGCATCAAATCATCGTATGACCAATCATTGCCTTTGTGAGCAGGGACAGCACCCAACCCTCTTCCACGCGCATCGATCATATAACACAAGAAACCCTGCTCAGTAAGATACGATGCAAAACCTTGCCCCTTAGGTTTGTCCATAGACTTTGAATTTGTCATCATTGCGTGGCCCAGCAGCAATACCGCACGAGGTGATTCAACAGGCTTAAACAAGCCAACTGAAACAGGGTGCGAATCACTCGATACTACGTTTAATGGAACCATATTTAACAGAGGCATAGTTACCGATTCAAGGTCTAACGAAGATTGAGACATAAACACTCCTGAATTGAGCAATTAGCATTAATTTCGATACACCATACCCACATAATTTCATTTTTTCCATACCCGTGCATATACTTAAAGAATAACCTGAAGCATATAAGGACATTAGCTCACGTGAACACACAACAAAACAAAACAAACATCGACTTAAAGATACTGGAGGAATACGTCACACGCCTTGTCGAAGTTAACGAGACAAAAAAAGTATTCGTCACCAAGGACATTTTTAACGAAGAGAACAACCTTATAGTCCCCAAAGGAAGCGTAATTGATGAACTGTCTCGCAACCATATTATTAAATCACCTCTAAAAAATGATTTTGATAAATGCATCGCGATAGACAATGAAATTGGAGGCATAGAACTCTTTGAGTGTATACAGGGTTATCTAGAAGATCACCCTTCATATCTACATATTCACACTCTATTAAACCTGGATAGCCACTTAAGGTTCCTGTGTAACAGTTATCAACAGATACCAATACTAAGACAAAAGATAACGGTTTTAGCATTACAGCTTCCCACTCACTTTAACCGATCCCTTGGCGTCGCATGGTTTTCATTACTGATATCACGCCAAAAACAACTTAATGAAGAGGAAATACAATCAGCCTTCCTTGCTGGTCTGTGTATGGATATTGGTTTTTTACACCTCCCCTCTTTCAATGATTCTGAAGCACCGCGGTGGACACAAAGCCACACAATCATTGGTTGGAGGATACTCAAAGATATCAATGAATTAAACAACGACGTATCCTTAGCAGTATTAGAACACCACGAGCGGTGCGATGGCTGCGGTTTCCCAAAGGCAAGTATTGCAAATGAATTGGGATTACTAGGACAAATTGTAGGAATGTCGTGTTTTATTATTGACCAACAGCACGTCCAAGGAAACGAAAGCTCCAATACAAGAAACGCCAACTTACACAGCATCATACCGGCATTACAAGTGAACGCTAGCGTCCATCGATACGACATCTATGAAACAATCATCACCTTAATACGTAAAACCAGCCAAGAAAAAGCAAGCGTCCTATCCAACGAAAACATAAAGAACTTGATTGACGATATACTAGAAAAAACTAAACTACTGATACCTTGGGTTGATACGCTAGATAACATGCTAACGACTTATACGGGAAACTATCAAAACAAGACTTTTCGTTCAATCAAACAATCCTATACCCATTTATTATCCACTATCCATGGCGCAGGGCTACTCGACAGTACAGCGACCCAATGGCTTAATAACGTCAAAAATAAAAAATTAGAATGCGATTTCAAAGAGGTAGAGAACTTTGATCAATTTATTAATGAACTACAGCGTCACCTAATCTATATAACATCCCAATGCAAACACCTTGTAGTCGACATTAAAAATACTACGGATAACAATTCAGATAGAAGGGCTTTATCCTACAATGAGTCATGGAATCAAAGTCTAGCGAAGATCGAGTCTTTACGTTAGTAACATTGCGGAAGCAACACTCATGAATTTTATTCATAACACTAGCAACCTGCATTTTTCCTGTCACATCATGATTCCTTAAAAAATATGGGGTAGACTGCTTGGAACATCATCACTAGCGCAGGGATATATTACATGACAGGTCAAACCCACACACCCTATGAACTTATCGGTACCGAATCGTCTTTATTCACCGGAAAAGTTCGTGGATATATGCGCTATAAGAACATCCCATTCACGGAAACAATTTCATCCATCAATGTATATCAAAACGTTATTACCCCACGCGTAGGGAAGCGTATTATCCCCCTACTGATCACGCCTGATGATCAATGCATACAGGACACCACCTGTATTATTGACCATTTGGAACAACACTTTCCATCTCAATCAGTCTACCCAGATACCCCTAAACAAAAACTTGTTTCATTGTTGTTAGAGTGTTTCGGGGATGAGTGGATAGTGATGCCAGCAATGCATTACCGTTGGCGGTTTAAGCGCTACAACTTGCCATTTATTTTAAAGGAATTTGGCCAAACGGCGATGCCAAACCTTCCTGGATTCACCCACTACTTTATCGGTGCGGTTCCTGCTATGGCGTTTGGTAATTTATATAGACCCTATTTTGGGCTTAATAACAAAGCCATTGAAAAGTCCATCGAGATTAGCTACGAGGCACTTCTTAATGACCTAAATAAACATTTTGAGAAATACCCGTATCTACTGGGGGATCAACCCTGCATTGGCGATTACGGTTTTTTAGGCCCATTTTATGCTCATTTCTATCGAGACCCCTACCCTGGAAAAATGCTAAAGGAACGAGCACCATTTGTTGCTAAATGGGTTAGACGAATGGAGTTTCTTGAAGATGCCCGCTACGGTGAATTTCTTCCTAACGATGAAATCCCAGAAACACTCTTACCAATATTATCACGTATGACAAAAGAGCAATTCCCGGTATTAGAAGACACTGCCAGTCAATTAGATAGCTGGTGCAAGAAAAACAGCCACACCAAAAACGTTAAACGAGTCATAGGCCGGCACTCATTTTCCATTGAGGGCGTAACGTCAAAACGTTCTGTCACTCCATTTTCATATTGGATGTTTCAACGAGCTTTAAATTTTTACAATGAAGAAGCTGAACACAGAGAGACGCTAGACAAAATCATCAAAAAGATAGGTGGAACTCAAGCATTTTCAAGGCAAGCTAACACCCAGCTTGCTTATAAAAACTATCGATTAGTTAGAACCGCCGAATAAATGGATAAGTAATAATAGGAGGAGTTCCCAACAGGGCTCTTCGCAACATATCATAGGCGACGGCAGCACAAATAGAGCGAAACATTTCAGGCCTTCTAAAAGGGATATCAATCGTTTGATGCCATATCTTACCTTGTGATACTAACGCAATTGAAACCATCGTTCGCTGGCGTCCATCAACCTCCTGCTCTACCATATCACTTGTTGCCAATGCATAATCACTTTCTAATAGTAACCTCAGGTTGCTCGCCATTGCTACTGCCATTTCAATGGACGCCGCTCCGTATTTGCTGGTTGTTTCAGGAGTGATTTTTAAAAGCTTATTTTTTGAAGCTTCATTAGTCACAATTACAGCCTGATGAAAGTATTCATCGCTGCCTGGCTGAGCCAATAACTCAATTGCTAGTTGCCCCTTTGTGCAGGACTCCGCAATACTAAGGCTTTTCCCTTGTTCAAGTAACCGCTGGTTTACTTCAGCAGCCAACGAAGAATGACCATCAGACACCAAGGAATCTCCCAATACAAACTTCACCTTGTCAACGGTCTCAGGTAATGCATTAGCGGCATTTTCACCACGAGCAAATAATTTTATCTCGATGTGTGGCATATACGAACGATAACCTATCGTAATACCTTCTGGGATGACAAGCTTATCTAAGTCATCTGCAAGAGATGACTCCCCCACCCCAAACGTTAATAACTTATACAGCAGCGTGTTTTCTGTAACACTATGTTCGGAAATAACAAATGGGATGAACTGCTCATCCACCATTTGTTTGAATTCATGGGGTACACCTGGCGTAAAAAACAACCACGCTTTATTTAGCTTGATACGAAACCCACAGGCGGTACCCACCGGATTATCCACCATAACAGCTGAAGCTGGTAATAACGCTTGCTTTGAGTTGCTGGCAGGCATAATCCGCCCCTGACTTGCGTACCAACGCTCTAAGCGTTCTCGCCATGCCACACATTCAACAAGCGGTTCTCCTTTTGCTTGAGCCATTGCAAATGCTGACATATCGTCTTCAGTTGGCCCTAAACCACCATTAACCAAAATAACATCGGCACACTGACTTCGCTCTTGAAATACCGAAATAAGATCTTCCAACCGGTCACCTACAGTGACCCGGCGCTGCATTTCGATACCCTGTTCCATTAATCGTTCGCCGACCCAAGCCGCATTCGTATCGACAACTTGACCAGCCAAAATCTCTTCACCCGTACAAATCATTTCAAGCTTCATATAACAACTCTCTACATTCATTGCACGCTATGTTACTCCGTCTGACAATATTCAAGCAACCATTCTTCACTATCTGCCGGGCTCAGCGGTCTTGACAGAAGATACCCTTGCATCGCATCACAGTTCTTTTCTATCAAAAATTGTTTCTGCCCCTCCGTTTCTACACCTTCTGCAATAATCTTTAAGTTCAAGCTATGGCCCAGAGCAATAATCCCCGTAACCAGTGCTATATCATCATCATCAGTGGGCAAGCCATCGATAAAAGATCGATCAATTTTCAACACTTCTACTGGAAAACGTTTCAAATAACTAAGGGATGAGTAGCCTGTACCGAAATCGTCAATTTCTAACGATACACCTAATGACGTAAGTTTAGTCATCTGGGCAATCATGGCATCTTCTGTATCCGCTAACGTTTCTTCTGTTAACTCCAACTTCAAAAGATGAGCAGGGACTCCAGTGTCTTTGAGAACAGTTTGTACTTTTTTGTATAATGCACCGCCCTCCCACTGAATACTTGCAACATTTACTGCTATCGGTACCTCAGCCAACCCTTTGTTCAACCAATCACGTTGTTGTTCACATGCAGTCCTTATCACCCAGTCACCCAGTGGAATGATTAACCCCGTTTCTTCCGCAAGAGAAATAAACTCCACAGGGGGAAGGAACCCACGAATAGGGTGCTGCCATCTCACAAGAGCCTCCAACCCACTTACTTTACCCGTTGCCAAATCTAGTTGCGGCTGATAATAAAGCACTAGTTCGCCATCATCAATCGCCTTGCGCAACTCGCTTTCCAACTCAAATCTGCGAGCTATTTCTGTTTCCATCCCATGCTCATAAAGCTGATAACAATTCCCTCCTTTTGCTTTTGCTTTAAACATGGCGGTATCTGAGCGTTTCATCAAAGTACCAATATTACCGCCATTATGAGGGTACATTGCCACACCAATACTAACAGAGACATGCACTTGCTGTTTCATAAATGAGAATGGCTGTGCAAATGAGGCATTCACTTTTTCGGCTACAACCTCTGCCGCCTTAACGCTCTTAATATCATCTAGAAGAATAATAAATTCATCCCCGCTTACACGGGCAATAAGATCAATCGTCCGTAAACATCCTTGTAACCTCTGAGACACGGTTTTTAACAATAAATCGCCAACATCATGCCCCTGGGTATCATTAACCATTTTAAATCGGTCGATATCAAGAAAAAACACCGCCAACATAGTGTTCGACGTATTTGCATGAATAATAAGATCTCGCGCCCGCTCCATCATTTGCGTTCGATTCGGAAGATTCGTCAAATTATCATAATACGCTAATTGTTGGACATGCTGTTCTGAACGGCGAGACAATAATAACCTGTCGACACGCTTCCTCAGCACCGTAAAATTGATGGGTTTTGGTATAAAATCCGTTGCCCCCGCATCGAAAGCTTTCTCAATGGATTGTTCGTCATGTAATGCCGTAATGATCAAAATAGATGGGGGAATATCACTATTAAGTTGTAAGATCTGTTGACACGCATCAAAACCACCAGCTCCCGGCATCACGGCATCCATCAGTACCAAATCAGGCATTTTTGCCTGACAAACTTCCACTGCTTTTTCTCCATTTTCCGCTTTTATAATAAAATACCCATCCCTTTCCAGCATGCCATGTAACGTTAACAACATTACAGGATCATCATCAACGATTAATATTGTTGGCTGCACATACCGAATATCTTTCGCCTTCTCTCCTTGTTGAGTTAACTGATTGTTCAGGACTTTCTGTAGTTCCAAATAACCGCTTTCAATATCCTTTATAAGTTCATGGGCTTCTGGATGTACACCGGCTTCACACAACACTTCCAAGTCTGCGCATTGGTTCGCTAACGGTAATGCTCCTATATTCAGTAAACTGCCTTTTATGCAGTGGGCCAAATACCGTACCTGAGCCTCTTCTGAGTGTTTAAGGGCGTACTTAAGTTTATCCAAATAAAGAGGTGTATTTTCTCTAAAAGAATCGATCACACGAGGAAAATGCTGGCCAAGTCTGTGTCGTAGAGTTTGAAACCGCTCTATATCCAATGCGTTCTGAATAGGCTGATCTTTAGCCGATGACGACATTTTTTTCGATGCATCAGGGTCAGTCTCTATCACTTCAACACCCAACCAATGCGTTAACTTGCGCTTAAGGTCATCAAAATTTATAGGTTTTGGTAAATAGTCATCCATCCCCGATTGTAAACAACGCTTTTTGTCATCACGCCCGGCATGAGCAGTCATCGCCACAATTGGGATATGAAATTCTTTTCCCTCCTCTTTACGTATAGCCTCAGTCGTCAAATAGCCATCTAATATTGGCATATGGCAATCCATAAGAATAAGATCAAAATGCTGTTGATCCAGCATCGATAACGCCTCTTCTCCCTGATTTGCTACTCGGCTATAACAACCAAGACGTTCTAGCATACCTAATGCGACTAATTGATTGGTATGATTGTCCTCCACCACCAAAATTCGCGGCGTCCCAATATCAGCAACCTCCTCCTCTAGGTACATCGATAACACGTCGGCAGGAGGGTTAACTCTTCGCTCGACGTTAATCGGCGAATGCTCTTCCAGCACCCCTAGTACAGATTGATAAAAGGATTCGGCATCGATAAACGCCTCAACATTCAACAATCCTTGGCTATCGGCTAACCCCTGATCCTCTCCATTTTCTACCACAATAACTTTCACACCTCGAATATCTGATGTGTTATTAATTGCATCAACAAATTGAGAACATGACATATCCGTTAACGTCGCATCAGCAATAACTAAATCATAAGTTCGCCCCTGCTCTCTTGCTCTAGTCAGTAACGATAACGCTGTGTGGCCTTCTTTTGCTTTTCGACAAAAACATTGCCATTCGGTAAAACAATCCGTCAGCTGTTGTCGCAATACAGGATCTTCTGTAACAACTAACACACGCACACCGATTAGTTGATCAACATCAAACTCATCCTGTACAGTTTCATCGTTAACTGCCTCTAATGGCAATGTAAACCAAAATGCACTTCCCTTCCCTGTTTCACTTTCAACCCCCATTTTACCGCCCATTAACTCGACTAACTGGCGGCAAATAGTTAACCCTAACCCTGTTCCACCGTATTTTCGCGTTGTCGAACCGTCGGCTTGAGAAAATGCATCAAATATTCGTTTTTGTGCTTCTTCAGCAATACCAACTCCAGTATCTTTTACAATTATCCTGAACATCGGTAATGTCTCATTCCCCTCGATGCTCAAGGAAATATCAACACTTCCCTGCTCGGTAAACTTAATGGCATTCCCAATCAAATTAATTAACACTTGTCGAATCCGCCCAGAATCGCCCCGAAGTACTCTGGGTGTTTTTGACTCCACCTTAGCGTTAATAGATATATTTTTTTGCTTTGCTTGAGTAGATAATAATTCAACAATATCACCTATTAATTCCTGTGGCTCATAATTCACAGGGCTGATACGCATTTTTCCAGATTCAATTTTAGAAAAATCTAGGATATCGTCAATTAACATCAGCAAAGCATCACCCGATTGAGTGGCTACTTTAATATATTCTTTTTGTCTTTGTGAAACATTGGAACGCTCCAACAAATCTAGCATTCCCATAATTCCATTCATCGGCGTTCTTAACTCATGGCTCACTGTTGTCGCAAATTCTCCTTTGGCATTTGCCACCCCCAACGCGCTATCTCTTGCACGCTGCAGCTCTTGCTGCCTTTGCTCTAACTGGCTCATCATTGTATTAAAGGCTTTCTCCATTAATACAATTTCTTTAGAGCCTTTGAGGCTTGCTCGCACCTGAATATCACCTTCCTCTGCCTCTCCCATCACCTCAGCCAATTCATGCAATGGCTGAGTCAACCGCCTGGTCATCCCTAATAACAATAACAATAATACACCAGCTAAACCAAATGAAACCAACACATTGCTCTGCAGGATTTCTGTTGTTAATATCGCCAAACGTTCTTTAGATACAACAACACGCACATAACCAATAAGTTCATGTTCAGTTTGGGGTTGACCTGCAAAAGGAGAGTCATTTTCTGACTCATCTGCACCCGCATAAACAGGAGCGCTGAAATACCATGCATGAGACGTTTCCTTATAATGATTTTCTGTACGCTTTTTCCTTATTACCCCTGAAGGAACCGTTGACGCTCCTTCTGTATACTGCCATTTTTCATTAGTGGTCACGATCGCAACACCCGTCACATCAGGGAATTCCATGGTAGATTTCGCGGCATCTATCGCATTATCTTCACTAAGGTATAACAGTGCTAGCGTACTATGTTCAGCAAATGCATCCGTTGTTTTTCGACCTTGTTTAAACATTTGTTCATAAACGGCTTGAGTAGTAATCGAAGATATGACCAACGACGTTGCCAGTGCTAAACAGATAATCCCCAAACTGAAAATAAGAACTAATTGCTGCCGAAACCCCAAATCATTTGGCCACACTCTAGAGGGTACATTCATGCTATATAAACTCCTGACTTACTGTGGTGGATACGACATCCCAAACTCACTCCGTTGCTTTTTATTGAAGTGTAGCCCAATATGATTCGCTGTACGCACGTTTACAGCAGTTAATAAATCACGTACTGGGGATATACCAAATTCCAATATCGATTGATGGTTTTGTTCAGCTATAGGCTTCAACGTTGATGCTAAATGCATCTTTTTTTCCATAGAAACAATCATATCTGCTAAACTCTCCCCCATTGCATGGTTATCAGGATACAAGGAAAACAACACGCCACGTTTCATATCAACCAAGTTACTAGAAAAAACCGTGAGTTTTCTACGCCACGATTTTTCCAATACCATCCCCATAATACTTTTATCTAAACGCGAACTATCATGAGATACCCATAACGCGTCAGTTTCACGTTTCATATCTTTGAGTAACCTGCGATACTTTGCAGCTTGCTCATGTATATCACTTGCTGGCAACATGGTTAATGTTAACCCTAAATCTTCACTCACTTTTTGGGCTTGCTTAATTAGCCACTCCCCGGGACCCGGCTGATATATCACATAAACATTCTTAACCTTTGGCTGTAATTGCAACAACATTGACAAAAGGCGTTCCGGGGATGGGGTCAATGAAATCCCGCTTAGCCCATGGCCATTAGGATGAACAACTACTCCACCAACAACAACGGCTTTCGGCATGTTTGAAGGTAATGATTCAATCACGTTCAAACCTCGACGCCCCAATGTAATAACCGCGTCAATACCATGCTTTTTCAGCCGGTTATTGATCGCATCCTTTGACTCCCCCTTCTCCAAGCTCAACAGTGTAGTTGACCCTACATATTTACCGGAAACACCCTCAGCAATGCTGAGAAACACCTGACGATAAGGCTCCCGTATTTCTGGATACAATACTGCCAAATTACCTGCCATACTTTGATTCATCATCAAAAACATGACGCAAAAGAACACTGTTTTTTTCGCCGCAGGTGACACTATCAACCACAACATATTTATCGTGATTGTAATAACATATCCAGATTTAATAACAAAATAGTTACAGACCATTCCTTGGCTCCACTATATTAATTAACATTACGCAATAATGTCCCGTTACAATGCTAATTCATAGCCCTTGATAGAATACCCGCCATCCACATCAAGCACCGACCCTGTCACGGCGCTTGCCGACGATGATGTCAAAAAAACAGCCGCACTCGCTATAGACGTTGGATCACCCACACCTGAAAGCGGCTGGTATTTTGCGTAAAAATTATAACAGGCATTCACCACATTCTCATCCATTCCTAAATCAGAAAAAACACTTGTACGGGTAAAGCCTGGATTGATTGCATTAACCCGAATATTATCTTTAGCCCATTCAGCAGCTAAAATCTTTGTCAATTCAATCATGCTACCTTTAATTAAACCATATAAAGGCAAACCCAATAGGTATCTATTCGTCACAACCGAACCAATATTTAAAACACTTCCTTTTGAGCGTTTTAAATGAGGGTATGCTTCTAAGCACAACAAGTAACTATGGCTAATATTCTCTGTGATAGTTTTCATTATTTTAGACGGCTCAAACTCAGCAGACGGTATAAGGCAATCCTGACTTACCGCATTGTTGACCAGAATATCCAATCGACCAAAATGCTCAATCGTTTGCGAAATCACTTTTCCCAACGACATAACATCACAAATATCAAACGCCATTCCTATGGCGCTATTGCCCGTAAGATCCATGTTTTTGGCGACATCCTGGGCGAGTTGCAAATCACGACTTGTTACCACAACTCGTATGCCTTTTAATACCATTTCCTGAGCAATTGCTTTGCCGATACCTTTTGAACTTCCGGTTACAAGTGCAACAGGCTT
>CAJXZM010000120.1 GCA_913063125.1 uncultured Gammaproteobacteria bacterium
GTTCTTCTTTATCCATTTGGTGAGTTTACGGAAATTCTTTTTCAACCGATTGGAGAAATCAGCCCCCTCCCCTTCCATAGGAATGTCTCTAAGCGACAATGGATGAACAATAGGCAATCTAGTCTCTACATCGACAGGTACCGTTGAGAGTCTTAAATAACACCGTATAGGTCCATTATACAAACGTATCGTCTCTAACTGTACGAACCCCATGGAATCGAGAAATTCAATTCCGTTGCTAATGATTGCCGTTTTCCAGCCCCCACAATGCTGGCCAAAAGTTCTGCCCATGCAACGATAAAGATGCATTAGTTGGTCACCGTGGCCTAAGCGTTCACCGTAAGGAGGGTTACATAAAATAACCCCTGACTCGGCCTCATTATTCGGTAAAGTAAACTGCGCAAGCTCACGTCGCTCAATATGAATTTTTCCAGCTAATCCAGCTCGCTGAACGTTATTAATAGCGACGCTAACAACTTCTTTATCCGCATCATAACCTCGTATCGCTGGCCAAACCTTTGCCATACCCAACGTACGCCGCCCCAGCGCCTCTTCCCGTAACGACTGCCACATTGCCTCATCATGCTGCTTCCAGCCCTGGAAACCATAATAATCACGCTCCAACCCTGGTGCAATATCCCCAACCACCATAGCCGCTTCAACTAATAGCGTACCGGAACCACACATCGGGTCGACAATTTGACCAACACCCTCAGCATCCACTCCAGCTGCCGCGACAACGGCAGCTGCCAGGGTTTCTTTTAGAGGAGCCTGACCGGCTTCTGTTCGATACCCCCTTAAATGCAAAGGTGCCCCTGAGAAATCAATACTGATGGTCGCTTTGCCCGCCGCGCGAAACAAAAACACCATCACATCAGGTCTTGTTTTCTGAATAGAAGGCCTAGGCTTCTGATTACGTGTAAAACGATCAACAATGGCATCTTTAAGTTTTAGTGCCAAATAGTGGCTATTTTCTTTTTCATCTTTCGCCACCCCACACTGCACCGCCATGGTGCAATCTTCACCTATGTGATCACTCCATGGCAGCATGGTTGCTTGCTCATAAAGATCGTCACTATCATCTGCGGAAAAATGTGACAGAGTTCTCAAAACACGAGATCCAAGCCGACTCCACAGGCAGATCCGATAGGCGGTTTCTAGGTCGGCCTGGCAGTGAACTGCACCAGGCACTATCTCACACTTTTGACCTCCAAGCGTCTGAATTTCTTCTAATAATAAATTTTCAACCCCTCCTGCGCAGGTAATAACGTAGGGGCTTAATGAGGCAGTAGACATAGTTTTTCCTAGTTTCTCTTCAGTATAAGACTGAATTTAATTCAATATCTTCAAATAGTTATAGCGTAAATTGGATTTTTTACGGTGTTTCTCACCGAATCTAAGTAATACTATAAAAAACGATTTTTTATGCTTTTTTATTAGAAGACAAAGCATCAAAAATTCGATATTTATATAGTGTCTCACAAACAAACACATCACAGGAGGTTAGTAGGATCCGCTTGCAGACTGTCATGGTTTCAAGCGTAAAGTTTAATTGTAGTTACTCTTAACTGTACGCGTTACGACAAACGTTATAACGCACGCTTTAATAAGCACCTAAATAGAGTATTTTAACGTAGTTATAAAGTAGTTCTGAAACATGCTTTTAACATGTTTCTAAATAAACAATCATCACTATTACTCGTTGCAATTTTACAGTTATTGCGCTGAAAACCCAGCAGCAATAACGAGGACACCGTTTTATGAGAAGACAGAAGCGAGACAAGTCTAATCGCGCTTACTCCCGCGGACACAGTGCCGGACTACAGGGAAAGTCAAAAGAACAATGCCCATACACAGATGTTACAACTCGACAATTTTGGTTAAATGGTTGGCGCGATGGGCGAACCGACCAATGGCAAGGCTTTACCGGCGTATCCGGTATTCATAAAATTGCAAATATCGGATAATTCAGATTTCAGCGATTTTCGCCCGTGCTACCTTTCCCCCTTCGTGGCTTGATTGGTGCATGGGACTTGATTGAACCGTATAGGGCACCATTAGTTCTATAGAGGATAGAATGAATGCCCACAGCAAACTTTATAACAGATGGCGTATTGTCATCTCTGGGCTTCGAGCCTGAAATATAAGGCAACTTCAGGCGAAGTTGCCTTTTTCAGTTTACATTCCTCATATTTGGGCCCACTCCATTTGTCTATAGCCGTTTAGCCAAGCACTTGGCGGACTCACGAATCAAACCGGGACCTTCATAGATAAAACCGGTATAGATTTGTACTAAGCTTGCCCCTGCGTCAATTTTTTCCTGCGCATCATTTGCCGTTGTAATACCACCTACGCCAATTATCGGCAATTTCCCATCTAAGTGTTTTGCCAACGCTTTTATCACTGCCGTCGATTTTGCCATCACCGGCGCTCCGCTTAAGCCACCTTGTTCATTACCGTGAGGTAAGTGAGACACGCCTTCTCTATCCAACGTTGTATTTGTAGCGATAACAGCATCAATATTATTCTCGATAAGTTGCTTAGCTATCATTTCAACTTCATCATTCTCAAGATCAGGGGCAATTTTCACAGCTAATGGCACTTTTTTACCATGTTCAATTTCGAGTTTTTGCTGCTCATTCTTCAGGTTGCTCAACAGGTTATCCAACGACTCACCGTATTGCAATTTACGTAATCCTGGCGTATTTGGAGATGAAATATTAATCACGATATAACTGGCTACAGGATAGGCTTTTCGTAAACAAATAAGGTAATCATCCAATGCATTTTCAACCGGAGTATCAAAGTTTTTGCCTATATTGATACCCAATACACCATTATACTTGCTCTTTTTCACCTGACGTACAAGGTGATCAACACCCTTATTGTTAAAACCCATTCGGTTAATGATCGCTTGTTTTTCCGGGATGCGGAATAATCTCGGCGAAGGGTTACCGGACTGAGGTCTTGGGGTCACCGTTCCAATTTCAATAAAACCAAACCCTAACGCAGCCAAACCATCAATATGATCGCCATCTTTATCAAGCCCTGCCGCCAACCCGACTGAATTGGCAAAAGTCAGCCCCATCACCTCTACCGGTGCATATACTGGCGGAAAAAGTGTCGACGTCACATTGAGGCGCCCCGCAGCAGAAATAGCGTCAAGCGATATGTAATGAGATGTTTCGGGGGGCAAGCAAAATAGCGCCTTACGGGCCATAGAATACAACATTTGATCAGGTTCCCGGTGCCTCATTTTCAAGCGTCGATTGCATCGCAATCATCTGAGGCAACTAAATTGATGAGTGATATTGAGTCGTTATCATGAAGGGTATAGATGAATTGGCGCAAATTATACACGAAAATAACACAACAAGGTACGCCAACCACGTTCAATGCGTGGAAGCCTATCTCTTGTTTACACAAGACTAATTTAGCCGTTTTATGTCTTTAAACTTATTTTTTTCATCAAAATAAATGGCAAACGTACCCTGCACTCCATCATGAGTAACAAAAGGGCGCAAAATATTTGCGGGAAAGTGGACTGTTTTACCATCCATAGTTTCTGCCGCCACCACTTTCACGGAGCCGTTGTACCATGACAAATAATCATCATGACTAATGTGCAACGGCACAATCAAATGAGACATATCTAAGCCTGAAGTAGATTTACGAATATTGTCACAACCCACCAGCACACGAATCATCCACGTGTAATGTGGTTTGTGCAATATCCAATAGTTCCCTCAGTGCAACTCCATACATCGAGAATTCTTTTATATCAGTAGCTTTGAATTCTGCAACCATCGTCTTCCACCGACCTATCAACGTATCATGTTGCTCCAACCACTTATCCATTCTTTCTTCTACTGAATGGGCTTTAACAGGGAGATTGAGAACCCCGACTGTTAGCGTTCGTTGCTGCCAATCCAAATCATCTCTATAGGCCTCTCGCGCTAATGCTTGCCAGTGATTCTCTACGACCAGCTGATTAATCTCCTCAGTAAACCAGAACAAATCCAATTGAGTGCCAATAGCAAAATAGGTTGCAGCTACTTCAGGAACTGGCTTATTAGTAATTTCTGCCGCCTGAATAATGCCCAGTACAGGCAACATGCTATCGGCTCCTGCAATAAATGTTGCTAACGCCGATGGCACACCTTCCTCCACAAATTGATTATGACGTTTTTCCCACGTTTCTCTACGGGGCCCTCGCAACACTGACGGTAAGCTTTCAGCTATCATTTTCACCCCTGGCTGAAAACGTTTGATGACCTCTGTCACGTTTACTCCGCAACGGTTATTTCTTAAAAACCAACGCGTCGCACGGCGAATCAACCGTATCAGCATGCGCATCATTTCCATTTGATGCTCTGCGCTAACCTTGTGATCTAGGGCCTCAATTTGCTGCCACCACGACTCCAACCCAAACACATCGCGAGCGGCGATAAACGCCATAGCTATATCAGGAATATCAGAGCCCGCGGCATCTTTCATTCGATGGACAAAAGTAATACCCATGTAATTGACCATACTATTGGCAACTTGGGTCGCGATGATTTGATCGCGTAATTTGTGTTCATAAACCTGCGTTTTATATTTTTGCGTTAATGCTTTAGGGAATGCCGTTTCAATCTCTTGGCTAATGTAAGGGTCTTTGGGCACATCTGAATCTGCCAATACTTCTTTCAAAATAGCTTTTGTATAGGACAGTAAAGTAGACAATTCTGGTCTGACTAACCCTTTCCCATTAACAATACGATCATGCAATTCATCATCATTAGGGATAAATTCAATTTCTCGATCAAGCCTTCCTTCTGACACTAAACCATGTATATAACGCTTATATTCCCCCATCCGGTAAACAGATTCCGTTTTCGCGATACTTAACGATTGCACTTGTCGATAATTATTCAGCAACACCAGGTCTGACACTTCTTCTGTCATATCTATCAATAGTAGATTCCGCTGTTTAACAGTCATATCACCATTAGCAACAACATCATTTAGTAATATCTTGATATTAACTTCGTGATCAGAGCAATCAACCCCGCCGGCATTATCAATAAAATCCGTATTGGATAAGCCGCCTGACAAGCCGTACTCAATGCGACCAAGCTGTGTCCACCCAAGATTACCGCCTTCCCCTACAACCTTCGCCCGCATTTCTGAACCGTTAATCCGCAATGAATCATTAGCCTTATCACCAGCATCTGCGTGTTGTTCATCACCACTTTTAACATAGGTACCAATACCTCCATTCCATACCAAATCAACAGGAGCTTTTAATAACGCCGAAATAAGATCCGTAGGTGTTAGCGAATCCTCTTTAATTGAAAATCGATCTTTCATCTGCTGTGTAATAGTGATTGACTTTGCCAATCGAGAAATAATCGAGCCACCGCTAGAGATTAGCTCTGCACTATAGTCAGCCCACGTAGAGCGCGGCAATGCAAATAATCTTTCCCGCTCTATAAAGCTTTTTTCTGGATCAGGATTCGGATCAATAAGAATATGCAAATGATTAAATGCCGCCACCAATTTTGTAAAGCGAGAGCGTAGCAGGCCATTCCCAAACACGTCGCCCGACATATCCCCTATACCTACAACAGTAAAAGGCTCTTTTTGTACGTCTCTCCCCATTTCTCGAAAATGACGCTGTACAGAAACCCAAGCTCCACGGGCAGTGATACCCATTTTTTTATGGTCATAACCAACACTACCGCCGGATGCAAACGCATCACCTAACCAGAACCCATAGTCATTAGCTATTTCATTGGCTATATCAGAAAAAGTTGCAGTGCCCTTATCCGCTGCTACCACCAGATACGTATCATCTTCATCTTTTCTGACGACATTTTTGGGCGGCACAACAACGCCGTCTACCAAATTATCCGTGATATCCAACAAACCCTTAATAAAGGTGCGATAACAATAAATAACTTCTGCCATCGTATCTTCTCGATTGGCTCCTTTGGGTAATTTTTTGGCAACAAATCCGCCTTTTGCTCCAACAGGTACGATCACGGCATTTTTAACTTGTTGTGCTTTTACCAGCCCAAGCACCTCAGTTCGATAATCTTCCATTCTGTCTGACCAGCGCAACCCTCCCCGTGCAACCTTACCACCTCGTAAATGCACACCTTCAATTCGAGGTGAATAAACAAAAATCTCAAACATCGGTAGCGGTTTAGGTAAATCCGGTATCATCGCAGGTGCAAACTTTAGAGAGATATAATCCTTTGACTCTCCATGCTCATCTAGCTGAAAGTAGTTGGTACGCAATGTCGCGGCAAGCATGTCAAGATAGCGCCGTAGAATACGGTCTTCATCCAAACTTTCAACATTATCGAGAGCTTCAATGATATCAGCTGTTAGGTTTATTTCATAAATCTCATCATCTTCTGAGTCCACTTTAAAACGGACGTTAAACAATTCAACTAATAAGCGAGTGATATTGGGTTGGCTAACCAAGGCATCTTTAATATAACGTTGGCTAAAAGAAAACCCTGATTGCTTAAAGAATCGTGCATACGCTCTTAGCATTGCAACAGAGCGCCATCCTAACCCTACAGCCAATACCAAGTGATTAAAGCTATCGTTCTCAGCAGCACCATGCCAAATTTGATAAAACGCTTCCTGGAATTGTTTCTTTATTTTATCCAGTTCAATAACCGTATTATCATCGCCATAACGAACGCTAAAATCATAAACTGAAACTCGACCACCATTTTTTTCTCGTATATGGTATGGCCTCCCCCCTAACACACGAAACCCTAAATTTTCCAACATAGGCAAAACATCAGAGAGTGGAATATCACCACCAAGTCGGAATATTTTGAAACGTAATGCGTTTGAATCCTCTTCTAGCGCTCGATAGAATGACACAGAAAGCTCTCGCGTATCCCCTAGCGTTTCCATGTGTTCAATATCCGAAACAGCTGTCCGTGTTGAAAAGTCATTCCTATACGCAATAGAAAAGGCATCCATATACTTAGAGTGCAACGCACTCGCCCGTTCTTCACCATGACTCTCAATAAGCGTTTCGTACAACCTGTCTGCCCATGAGCGAGCTAAATCTACAAGCCTATTCTCAACTTCTTGGGCATCGATATCAATAACGCTGCCTTCATTAACCCGTATGACAATATAGAGTCGCGCCAGCGTAGACTCAGTAAAATAAGTATTAAATTCCAAGTCTTGGGCATCGACATATTCACACAAAACTTCCTGAAATTTTTTCCTCAATGCTGTTGAAAAGCCTTCTCTTGGGGTATATATCAGGCAAGAGATAAACCTTCCATACTGACCTTTGCGGACAAATAGTCGCAAACGTCGACGCTCTTGAATTTGAAGAATACCTACTGCAGTCGCCAACAAATCTTTCGTAGATGTTTGAAAAAGCTCTTCTCTGGGAAAGGTTTCAAGAATTTGAAAGAGACGCTTCCCATCGTGACTATTGGGCGTCAAACCTGACCCTATCAATACATCATCTATCTTTCTCCCAATAATTGGGAAATCACGGGGACTATTGTTAAAAACTCTAGAGGTATACAAACCCAACAAGCGATATTCGCCAATCACATGACCACTTTTATCGAACTTGCGAATGGATACAAAATCCATGTATACAGGGCGATGTAATCTAGATTTTGTTCCCGATTTAGCAAACACCAATAATCGATCCGCCAACAACAAGGGGCCCCCGTTGTCCTCCATCAAATCAATATGAGGGTTCGATTTACAAATCCCCTTAGCAGAGCCCTCTATCGCCTCTAAGGATTTCTGCCCTCCTTGATCCAACACACGGTATTCTTTTAATCCCAAGAACGTAAAATGATTGTCCATCAGCCATTTTAAAAATGCTGTAGCCTCATCAAGTGTTAATTCCTCTACGGAGCCTGGACAATTTAATCCAGTCGAAAATTCAGCAATACGCCCTAACATAGATTGAAAGTCACATACTGCGAGTTCCAGTTCGCTCAACACAGAATACAATGCATCTATAATGCTATGAATCGTATCGTCATTACTCTGCCGGTCAATTTCAATGTGCATTAAACACTCATTGATACATTTACCCGAGGATTCAGCGAACGTCACACCGTCCAACTTCCCCTTATCATCACGAGCTACACAAAATGCTGCATTGGTGACAGAATGAATTGAAATATCCCGCTGCGTAAACTCCATCATCATGGACTCAACAACAAATGCTCTGTCGGGGGCTAAGATCTCAACGATGGTATGGGTTCCTTGCCAACCATGATCTTCAAATTTCGGGTTAAAAACACGGATTTTGGGCTTACCAGGGGCTCTATGTTGCATAAAATCCCATAACGCAACCGTTGCTCCGTACAAATCTTCAATACGTTTTGTAGCAAGTTCGTCCAAAGGCGCTGCAGCATAGAAATAACGAGAAAACTCGATGACCGATTCCGCCTGACTCTTATCTGCTCGATCAAAACGTTCCCTTACTTTGTCTGCCAATTTCCCTAAAATCATCTCGTAATCTTCGCCTAACGAAAGATTTACCATGCCCAGCACCTCACTCTATATCTACTTGATACTTTTGATCGAATTTTGATCTGCACACAATCAAAAATCTAAATTCATTCACTCATCTGAAAATATTAGTTCACACCCCCGTTTTTTGGTATAACTTATTGCAATGACACAGAAAAGCTCTCTTATGTACATTTATCTGCCTCATATTTTTTATTATTTGAGGTACTTTTATGGAACTAATAGAAAGACCTTTGGCCATATAGTAATTCACCGTAGGACAAGGCATAATCAGTCCTAAAAACTACGTCTAAAACAACAAGATAAAGATCGTTGGAGTGCAGTATTCATGTCTGATCGCGCCGCTATTCAAGCGTTAAAGGAATATTTATCAGAGCAGATCATTGGCCAAGAACACCTATTAGATCGGCTACTTATCGCTTTACTGGCTAACGGCCATTTATTGGTAGAGGGTGCACCAGGCCTCGCTAAGACCAAGGCAATAAATGCATTGTCTCAAGGCATTGAAGGCGACTTTCACCGCATTCAATTTACTCCAGATCTATTACCAGCTGATGTTACCGGCACGGAAATTTATCGCCCACAGGACAGCAGTTTTGTCTTCCAAAAAGGCCCAATCTTCCATAACTTGGTGCTTGCAGATGAAATCAACCGGGCACCCGCCAAGGTTCAATCCGCATTGCTAGAAGCAATGGCCGAACGACAGGTCAGCGTTGGCGCCCACAGCCACCCTTTACCTGATCTATTCATGGTAATGGCAACGCAAAACCCCATTGAACAAGAAGGAACCTATCAGCTGCCCGAAGCGCAATTAGACCGGTTCTTAATGCATGTCACCATTGGTTACCCTGACAGCAATTCAGAAAAGAAAATTCTTCAACTTGCTCGTATGGAAGCCTTATCCTCCCGTGATAAGCGTCCCGATGAAGCAACCCATCGTATTGAACACCATATAACCCAAGAGCAGGTTTTTAGTGCAAGAGAGGACATTCTTAACTTGCATATGATTCCTTCTATTGAAGAGTATATTGTGCAACTCACCATGGCTTCTCGTAACCCTCTCGCTTATGGGGATGATCTAGCCGGTTGGATTGAATATGGCGTAAGTCCACGCGGGACTATTGGCTTAGATGCTTGTGCTCGTGCCCACGCATGGCTCAATGAGCGTGATTTCGTCACACCAGAGGACGTTCAGTCGATTGCTCATGATGTTCTTAGACACCGTATTGGCTTAACGTTTGAGGCCGAAGCCAAAGGCGTCACTACCGACCATATTATTGATGAACTATTGGATCGTGTTGCTGCCCCCTAGTTTCTACATCCTAATTAGGTGGCAAAACTCAATAGAATATAGGATATGGCAGGATAATAGACTCATGACATCATCAGCCTCCATTAACGGTTCCGCTCAATTTGTACTCAAAGAACGTGAGGATTTATCTCAGTATACGGGGGTATATGTCTCTATGAATGAGCTAATTGGGCTTCAAGCAAACCACGCCAAGCTGGATTTGTCTGGACAAAAAAAATCTCTAGCAATAATGGCCGGCGCGCACAGATCTTCTTTTCGAGGTCGTGGAATCGACTTTGACGAAGTTAGAATGTACGCCCCTGGTGATGACATTCGTCATATTGACTGGCGAGTGACCGCACGCACTGGAAAAACCCACACAAAACTTTATCACGAAGAGCGAGAACGGCCTATATATCTGGTCATTGACCAACGCCAATCAATGTTTTTCGGTACCCAAGATGCGTTTAAATCCGTCGTCGCGGCTCGCACAGCAGCCTATTTAGCCTGGGCGGCAAAAGATCACGGCGACAGAATTGGTGGTTTTTTATTCAATGACACTGACGTCCATGAAGTCCGACCTAAGGAAGGTAAACGTGGCATTCAGCAATTATTTCGATTACTGATCCAGTTTAACCAAACACTTTCCGCTAACAACCCTAAAGCCAGCGGCTCACGATCATCCATTACAACGGCAATCGAAGGGTTACACCAAGTTGTAAAACCTGGGAGTTTGGTATTTATCATTAGTGACTTTCAAGGGTTTGATGACATCACATTACAGCACCTATCTCTTGTCGCAAAACACAGCGATATGGTAGCTGCACACATTAGCGATCCGATGGAGCAACGCCTCCCCCCAACGGGTAGCTATGGATTTACTGACGGTATACGTAGCATAAAATTAGACACTAACAATCATGATCTTCGAAAACGTTTTCGCACACGCTTTATTGACCAACACTTACACGTAAAAGAACAACTCACTAAAATTGGTGTACCCACCATTGATATCAGCACAGGTCAAAGTGTATCTACTGCCTTGGCAGAGGCCTTGGGTATGAAATCCAGAAAAAGGAAAAAGCGTTGAACCCTAATGATCCATTAAGCCAATTAGCGGATATTCATTTACCACCAACAGTCTCGCAATGGCCCCCAGCTTACGGCTGGTGGTTACTAACCTGCGCTCTTCTTATTGCGATCACATTGGCCATACGCTGGCTTCTAATTCATCGTCGAAAAAAGCAGTATAAAGTGGAAGCCATATCCATCCTGAACAACATTCAACAACAGTTTCAGTCCGACGACAACTGTCTTACTGCTCTGGAAGCCATCAACAGCCTACTTAAACAAACCTGCATGACCCATTATGGGCGTCATGAAACGGCAGGACTTAACGGCGATGCCTGGCTTTCATTCTTAGACAGAACCGGCAATACGAAAGACTTCTCCAAAGGCCCTGGTCGTAGCTTGACTTACGCCCTCTACGCCCCAAACCCTATTGCTCCCATTACAGAGCTAATCGAAATCACAAAAAAATGGATCGCTAAACAACCATGATCATATTTGAGTGGATATGGGTGTGGATATTATTCCCCCTTCCATGGCTATTTAAATTGATGCTGCCCAAAGCCGCTAACGCTGATCAAGCCGTCTTACGCGTACCTTTTTTTAGCAGTGTTAAAGAACTTAGCGATAAGAAACTACTAGAAAGCAATAGAAAGCCGCTAAAGTATCGTTTTGCCCTTTTTCTTATGTGGTTACTACTACTCACCGCTGCCGCCGGGCCTCGCTATATAGGTGAGCCCGTTGTTATACGTGCGGAAGCCAGAGATTTAATGATGGCAGTTGATGTATCCCTCAGTATGCGTCAACAGGATTTACGTGTAAAAGGCGAACAAGTTGATCGCCTTGAGGCAGTAAAAAGTGTTTTACATGGCTTTATTGAAGAACGCTCAACAGATCGCATGGGGCTTATTCTTTTTGGCAGCAATGCCTATCTACAAACACCTCTTACCTTTGACAAAAAAACACTTAGTATATTGTTAGACGAAGCTCAAATTGGCATCGCTGGCCGTCAAACCGCCATTGGTGATGCGATTGGCCTCGCATTAAAACGCCTAAAGGACCGTCCAGCCGAAAGCAAGGTTCTAATCTTACTCACTGATGGTGCCAATACCGCTGGTGAAATCCCTCCAGTACAGGCTGCTAAACTTGCCGCAGAAAAACAACTTAAAATATATACCGTAGGTGTTGGTGCAGACGAAATGGTAACACCCGGCATTTTTGGTAGCAGCTTTGGCTCTCGGCGTATCAACCCTTCCATCGATCTTGATGAAGATACCCTACGCTCGATTGCAGAGTTAACCGGTGGCCAGTACTTTCGTGCTAGAAATACCGAAGAGTTACGGCATATTTATGATCTACTGGATGACTTGGAACCAACGGAAGCAGACCCTGAAATATTCCGCCCCATTCAATCTCTTTATTATTGGCCTCTAGGACTAGTCATGATACTAACTTTCTTCATGGCAGCCTACTCCATTATCCGAACAGCCTGGGAAAACCAAAAGGCAGCAGCAATCAAAACATCACACGCAACGATGCAGCCTGGCACTCACACTGATACACAAACAACAAGGCAGAACATCTAGTGGAACCCGTATTATCACATATTTCTCTATTCCACTTTATTCGGCCCTGGTTTCTATTGTCGCTGATACCCGCTGTACTGCTTTTTATTTTTCTGTGGCTAAGAAAACCTAACTACGGTTCCTGGCATCACGTTATATCCCCCCATTTGCTTCCACATTTATTGCAAGGAACCGTAAAGCAACAAGGGAAATTCCCACTGGTGTTATTACTTGTCGGCTGGATCATCGCCAGCTTCGCGCTAGCAGGCCCAACCTGGTCAAAGTTACCGCAAACCGTACAGAAAAAAATCAATGCAAAAGTCATTCTTCTAGACTTATCATTGTCTATGCTCGCACAGGACCTCAAACCATCACGTCTCACCCGAGCCCAGCACAAACTTAGTGACATCCTGGACCAAAGTAAGGAAGGCCTAACAGGCTTAATTACCTATGCGGGTACAAGCCATGTGGTATCCCCTCTCACCGATGATACCCACACCATACTCAGTATGGTTAAGTCACTATCTCCAGAAATAATGCCAATAAAAGGCAGCAACCCCGTCGCAGCCATAGAAAAAGCCGCACAATTATTGCAACAAGCAGGTATTACCGAAGGGCAAATATTATTAATTACTGACGACGTACCCGCAGATTTTGTCAGTAAAGTTAATCAATTTATCAACCCAACATTAACACCTGTTTCTATTTTTGCCATCGGCACCACCGAGGGTGCACCAATACCTCTATCTAAAGGCTCTTTTGTTAAAGATAGAAGAGGAGCAATTATTGTTCCCAAACTCGACATCCAACGACTTAAAGCTTCCGCCAAAGCACTTAATGGACGATTTTCCACATTAAGCAGTGATGATGAAGATATCAACTATTTGCAAGGCAATGAAAGCCGACTTCTGAATGATGAAATGAAAGACACTGATAGAGATTTTGATACCTGGAACGAGCACGGTCTATTGCTCGTTGTTCTACTACTCCCTTTAACAGCAATCGGTTATCGAAAAGGCTGGTTAAGCTTATTTATACTTTCCACATTGACATCGTTATTACTCGCTGCCCCTCAATCCGCTGAAGCAAACCCGTGGAATGATCTATGGTCGACAAAGGATCAGCAAGGACAACAAGCATGGCAAAACGAACAGTTAGAAGAGGCTTCCCAATTATTTAACGATCCCGCATGGAAAGCAAGCGCCCAGTACAAAATCGGAGATTACCAAAGCAGCTCGGACACATTAAAACAACATGTAACTACCAAAGCCGGAAACACTGCAGAAAACAATTACAACCTCGGTAATGCACTAGCCAAACAACAGGATTTTCCTGGAGCTCTAGATGCTTACGAGCAAGCGTTAAAGCTTAATCCTGACATGGAAGATGCAAAAAAAAATCAGAGCCTCGTTAAAAAAATAGAAAAACAACAACAAGAACAAGATGGTGAAAACAAAGACGCTGATTCAAAAGACGGTGATAGCAAGCAAAACGATAACAGCGATGAGCAACAAGATAAAAAAGATTCTGACCAACAGAATGGCGACAAGCAAGATAGCGAGGGTGAAAAGAGCGAACAAGAGAATCAGGACCAATCCGACCAAAAACAAAACGGAGATGATCAAGAACCAGAGTCAGAAAGTGACAAAGAACAACAGTCTCAACAACAATCAGAACAAGATAGCGATGACAAAAAGGACAAGAAGCAGTCACAACAGCAGCCAGAAGAAGACAAAAAAAACGATGAAGTTAACGCCAAAGAACAACAAAGCACTGCAGCAAATATTCAAGAAAGCAATTTAGACAAAGAAGAACAACAAGCATTAGAGCAGTGGTTACGTAGAATACCCGATGACCCAGGAGGATTATTACGAAGAAAATTCTCTCAAGAATCCAAACTACGTCGAAACCAGCCAGTTGAGGATAAACAATGGTAGCCCGTTTATTATATTTTAGTTTTTTTATAGCACTATTAATGCCAATTACCGCAGCCAACGCTTTGAACTTTACTGCCTCAGTGGACACCCACAGTGTAGCGGCAGGAAATTCTTTTCAGTTAACGCTTAAGGCTGACGAGCAGTCGTTTAACAAGCAACCGAACCTAGCGGCGATAGAACAGGATTTTGATATTTTACGTAATAATCAATCTAATCAAGTAAAAATTATCAATGGACAAATTACATCAGAAACTCAGTGGAAATTGACTCTTTTACCAAAGTCCGAAGGGTATTTGGTGATCCCCCCTATTAGCTATGGTAACAAAAAAACCAAAGCTATTACTGTTAAAGTAATCAAAGCATCAAAATCCTCCTCCCCGCAGTCATCACAAATTATCTTTCTTGATGCTTCTACGGATAAAAAGGAAGTCTATGTTCAAGAACAAATCCTATTCTATCTTCGGGTTTATCAGCGCTCACAACTAGCCAATGCATCTCTTAGCAAACCTGACATTGAAAACACTATTATAGAAAACTTAGGTGAAGGGCGAGCTTACACCGCCTCACATAACGGCTACACCTATGATGTCATCGAATACAGATTTGCAATTTACCCGCAAAAAAGCGGAAACCTTGTTATTCCTGCATCCGTATTAAGTGGCTCTATTGCAAGCACGACGCAACGTTTTCGTTTTGATCCCTTTGGCAATGCAGGAAAACCCATACGCAGAAAATCACAGGAAATTTCCATTACCGTAAAACCCATACCTACATCTTACCCAAAAAATGTACCCTGGATACCAGCCCACAAGCTGTCACTTGAAGAAACATGGTCACCCACACCACCAACCTTTGCAGTAGGTGAGCCAGTAACTCGAACTATTACACTCAACGCCACGGGAGTAGCCTCTTCACTACTACCCCCACTCCCCGTACCTAGCAGCGATGATATAAAGGTCTACCCTGATCAACCCTCCAACCACTCCATTGCAGGAACCGATGGTATATTAAGCGAAAGAACAGAGTCCTACGCTATCATTCCGACGAGGGGCGGGAACATCCAACTACCAGCACTTAACGTACACTGGTGGAACACAAATACCGACAAGCTCGAAATTGCCAGCATTGATGCTCAACATGTCAACGTTACTGGCTCACAACGTCACCACCAAACCGACTCTGTAGTTAACATACCGCCTCCAACAATTAACAGCGATGACGTTGCCCCGCCTTCTGTCGCAACATCATCTCCAGCAACCACCTCAACGTGGACATGGATTGCAATTGCAGCAACGTCACTATGGATTCTCACAACTATCACGTTAATTTGGTCATTACGGCGTAAAAAAATTGCGAGCGTCACTGAAGATGTCCAAACTACATCCGTTTTTTCATCACAAAAATTGAAAGAAAACCACCAACATTTCTCCAAAGCCTGTAAAGCCAAGGAACCTAGGCGCACTGAAAAATACTTTGCTTTGTGGGCTGCACAAATATTACAAGACCGTTCAATTCGATCTTCAGCTGCGGTCCTTGGCCTCATTAAGGATGAGGCCCTAACAAAAGCCATCAATGACCTCCAGGCGGTACTATACAGAAACAAGCCCCTTGATGAGTGGGATAACCAATCGCTATTGGATTGCAGTGGCAATATCGAAAAAATAATCGCCAGTAAAAATGATCCGAAAAATGCACTCCTTAATTTACATCCCGACCTTTCTTAGTCACCTCGGGTTAATTTAGAATAACCTGATTTAGCGCATCCAGTTGATACTGCTGCGTTAAATCTTGCAATCACCTACCAAAATCACTAAAACCATCAAACTCACTTCACTTTGAGCACCGTCATCTACACAATCCCTCTAGCATTTCGATGATACGACACCCCCTATACCGGACAACAATGCTGTCGATGACGCCAAAGCATTCTGTGGCGTATAATCGCTGAGACATCAGCCTTTTCAAGGAGGAAAAGAACAATGGAAGTTACCAAAACCCTGCTAGCCGGGAAAAGTGGAACGAAACGTTACTTAAGAGAGCATGGCGATAATTTGTACTGCGTACGTTATCGTCAAGATAGGGAAAAAGGGAGGCGGTATACTACCGTAGAGCTAATTGTTGACGAAGGTCAGCTTTTCAAAGGCCATTACCAAAAGGTGCATGGCCCACACCCCACGCAAAATGTTGACCTTCAAATAGACTTTTCTGAGTTCGAACTGCGAGATCAAGTAAAGGCTGCTGGAGCTCGCTGGAATAAAGGAAAAAAACTTTGGGAACTACCTTTTTATAAAGTCAAAAAATTGGGGCTAGAATCAAGAATGATCAACATGAACCCTAAAATACGTGGCTAAATATGGACATGTATGGCTATATGTAGCCACGTTGTGTCTATATTTGGGAAAATTACCAGATCTGGATATGAGATGTATTCAGCTGTTATTGTAGGAAATTGTTGTTTATAAGGAAGTAAAAATGAAAATAAAAATAGATAAAAAAACATCTTACGAATTTAGCGGGTATGAGCTTACAATAAATACCAAAATACTAACGCATGAAATTTTTCAATATATTGTAGATGAAATATTTGATCCAATATCTAATATTCGAATAAATTCTAAAGTAATTGAGAGTATTGGTCAGATAGATATTTCTGATGAAGCTTTATATTGCGGTTCATATCCTTCACTAGATTTGAGTGATAATGGTATAGAATGTTTAGATAACATAGTTTTTCCAGAAAAAATAAAATTTCTTAGATTGGACAATAACAATATTGATAGTATAAATGGCGTAAAATTCCCGAAGCGAATGAGTAAGCTGTGGTTGAATGATAATGCGATTTCTTGCCTTTATGGAGTGAAGTTTCCAGGTGTGTTAAGAAAAATCAATTTGTCTAGAAACAATATTGAAACTCTAAAAAGTGCGAAATTTCCTAAGAAATTAGTAGATTTGGATTTAAGATACAATAAATTAAGAAAGTTGGATGATTTTGTCTTCCCTGAACACTTGCAGTCAATTGAGTTAATGTTTAATCATGTCGAAACAATTAATTCAGTTAGTTTCCCGTCGAATATAAAAAAAATTGGCTTACGAGGTAATGAACTTAAAAATGTAGATGTTGCTAAGCTTCCAGAGTCTTTGGATTCAATTGATCTATTTGAGATTCCAGGGTTAAAAGTAAGAAATATTTCAAAAGTTAATTTTTCAGTTTTTACTGATGATAAGGTTCATAATTATCCTTAGAGCAGGTGAAGTGCCTAATTTTGAGGCAGGGATAGAGTTTCTTCCGTTTTTACGGACATTAGGCGTTTCGCCCTAACCTTATAACTAACCGGTGCAGCGCGAAAGTTAATACTGGTGGCTGCCTGTGCCGTTACGCGTTGCTGCACTTTAGCACAGCCATCCACCAGTATTAACTTCGCCTGACCAGAGGGCGTTATTGCGACATGAAGTTGCATAAGTATATGTTGTAATGCAGTTTTTTTCTCTCAATTTTATGAGTTGAGTTTATTATCTCGACCCATAATTTAAAGAGAAATTAACTGTAGCGCAACCTGGAGTTCTGTCTCCAGTATCCTACCAGCCATGCGACAAGGAAGTGGTATGAAGCGCTTGGGACAATGAACCCTGTTAAGAGGAACCGTGAGGGGAATCGGAACTGCGAGTGTCACGCGGTCGGGGGCTAGGATGGAGTGATATGGCAAACATAAGTAAATCATCGTTGACGTTCCGTAAGAATGCGATCAGCTAAAGACACTGACAAGCTGTAACCAAAACGGTAAGGATTTTCGGTGCTGCTTCATAACGTTAAGTAGCACACAGACACTGTAATCCCGGAATACAGATGATGCCTAAGTCACTCGTTAAGGTACTTATGCAGAACATGGCAATGTCGTACAACTCTTCCAG
>CAJXZM010000121.1 GCA_913063125.1 uncultured Gammaproteobacteria bacterium
GCAAGAGCGATGGAAAAAGCGGCGACTCAGTTTTTAGCTGATAAGCTGGAGATGATCATGCAGAACATTTCAACCGAACCGCCGAGCGGCACAACAAAACCCGATAATGAGTAATAAGAGTAGGGTTTATCGACCAATCCATTTAAAGGATGATGTGACCAGGTTTTGATAGGCAACGGGCATGCTGCGTTGCATCAAGTCTAGAATTGTGGCATCGGGTCCAATTAGCACTCGACGTTTATTCTTTAATACGCCTTTTAAAATGGTATTTGCTGCCTGTTCAGGTGTTGTCATAAATAGGGATTCAAATTTATTTCTCATATTCTCTGACGTAGCATCCCCTGTTAGGGTTTCCATGCTAGTGCTCATTCGAGCATTGCGAGCAATGTTTGTTTTAATCCCGCCAGGGTGAATGCTTGTTGCCGATATATTCCCGCCTTCAATGTCTAATTCTTGACGTAGGGATTCTGTGAACCCCCGTACCGCAAACTTTGACATGTTATATCCGCTTTGTGTTGGCTGGGAAAATAGGCCAAAGACACTGGATACATTAATAATATGCCCTTCTTCATTGGCTTTTTTTATGTGAGGTAAGAAGGCTTTTGTTCCATACAGAACCCCCCACATATTTATATCAATAATCCATTCATAATCGGAATATTCGGTTTCCTGAACCGTTCCACCAAGAGCAACCCCTGCATTATTAAAAACTAGGTTAACTTTACCGTGATCTTTGGCGACGTTGTCTGCCCATTGGTGCATCGATTCTCGATCGGCAACATTGACTAATGCACTGGATATCTGAATGTTTACATTCAGGGATTTTATCTCGTTTACTGTGTTCGCGAGACCAGCAACGTCAACGTCACTTAATGCTACGTTGCAGTTCCGTTTTGCAAGTTCAATAGCAAGGGATTTTCCTATTCCTGATGCGGCACCTGTAATAGCTGCGACTTTACCGTCAAAGGTTTTCACTTAATATTCTCCTGATCGAATTAATGGTAGCGTTTTATGAAACGGGTCATCTTATTTATGTCTCGGTTCGCCTCTGGTACAAAAGGAACCATAATAGGCCATACATGAAATACCCCTGAACGTGCCAACCATTCTATTTTGACCCCGGCCTCTTCGGCTCGATTTTTGACCTTAAGCGCGTCACCATAAAGCACTTCATCTTTACTAACAGTTATCATTATTGGAGGTAATCCTTCAAAGTTACCTTTTGCGGGAGATGCGTAGGGGTGGTCTCTGTCCGACTCGTTAGGAACATATGTCTTGATAACATTACGAACAAAATCAGCGGTAAGCATTGCGTCGGTTTTACAATGCTTTTCAATCAACTGTTGATCTGGAAAACAACATGAACCTGGCGACATGGTTATCGCACATCGTGGCATGGGCAATTTACAGTCTTTTATTTGTAGTAATGTTGATAGCGTTAATCCTCCTCCGGCAGAGTCACCTGCGATAACAATGTTTGATGCGTCTTTTCCTTGTGAAAGCAAGTACTGGTATGCTTGTAAGCAGCGATCAGATGCAGCAGGGAAAGTGTGTTCTGGAGCAAAGGGATAGGTTGCTAAAAATACTTCTGCATTGAGTTTTTTGGCCAATCGCGATGCAAAGTTGTGATAGGTTTTTGTTCGTCCACCAACAAAGGCGCCTCCGTGAAAATATAATACCGTTATTTCTGGTTTTTTTACGGTTACCCGCTCTCCCCGAAATTCATGGGTATTGATTTTGTGTACTCGAATATCTTTAGGGATAAGCGTAATGTTTGGTATGTTATTGAAAACAAACTTAAGGTGTTTAACGGTCTGTTGTTGGTCCAGACCCTGTCTTTTTATGGAGTTTCTAGACACCAATTGAAAAACGTTAGATTGTAGACTCATGATAAGATATCTCATTAAAAATGAGACGTAACAATATTGTTACGTCGAGTATAGATTGAAATGAAATGAATAGAGAAAATCTAGATCTATCAAAGTGTGGTTGCTATTGATGGTTGTGTTATGCAGCCGATTTTTCGTAGTTAATGTCTGCCTTCTCTGCAAATGCATCGATATTGTTGAAGAGATAGCGGTTGTCATTTTGCCAAGGGTGAAAACCTGGGCGAAAATATTTAACTAACTCCAACATGATTTTTCTTAACGCTCCCGGTTTCGTCCACAAGTATTGAAAACACTTGTACCAACCTTTGAAGCCGCTTTTTTTATCTGATTTTCGAACAAGGTTAATATGGAAAGGAATTACTAAACTCCAAAAAACCATATGAGCAATAACATGAGTGACAACTCGAACGCCGTAGGTGTATGGGTTGTTTGGCATAACGCTATTCCAAACATCAAAGGCGACACCTTTGTGTTCGATTTCTTCCATTGCGTGCCAGAGCCAAACGTTCTTAAAGTTCTCCTCAGCGCCCTCCATTAATGCAGGGTCTTTAAGTAAGACCTCTCCTAGGCTTGCCGTAAGATGTTCTAAAGCCATGGTAACCGCTAATTGAACATGTTTAGGTACGTATTTTTGAACGTTTTTTAGTAACTTTTCCACTCGCATCATGTATGCATCAACGGGGAATCCTGCGTCTATAAGGGCTTGGTTATAAACTAAATGCTCACGTGTGTGCATTGCTTCTTGACCGATGAATTGATGTATCTCTTTTTTAAGCTGTTCGTCTTCAATATCATCACGGTAGTTACGAATACTGTCGATAAAAAAGCGTTCGCCCGCAGGAAAGAATATTGAAAGGGCGTTCATAAACTGTGTAAAGGGCACACCTGCTGGATTCCAGTTATCGGCGTCTTCTTTGGATAGTCGGAATTTAAGATTCCTACGAACGGGTTCCACCATGTTTTTAAATGTAACTTTACTCATATTAAACTCCTCCAATGAAGCAGAAAAGGCTGCCTTCATACGCGCCCTTTGTTTATGTGACATTATTGAATGTCTCATAGCCGTAGGTTTGTATCAAGTAATTGTTGATATTATTATCAAATAGTAAAAATAATCGTTAAATATCAATGGGTTGTTGTTTTGTAGAAAAGGAGAGATGGCCAGAAGAGGGTTGGCCATCAGCTTTATGCGGATTGTTACAGCCAAATCCCGTTAGCTTGAGAGGCCTGTCCGTATATTATTGAATAGCCCTTTAGGCTTTGCCTCTGTGCTTTCGGAAAATCGAAGTATGCCATCGTTAATCTGGCTGTATTTGAGAATGGGGATATCGTGGAAGTAATCTTGAACGACTTTCCAGGGGGTAGAGTTTCCTTGGCGAGGGAGCTTGTCAGCAGCCCGAACGACGTAACCAGACTGCAAGTCTAAAAATGGTCCAGTAGATATATCTGTTGCTTTAGCTTCTGGCACGCAGAATGAAATGCCTTCTTTTTCCATGTGATTTAAGAGCCTACAGGTAAACTCATTAACCATGTCGGCTTTTAATGTCCAGGATGAATTGGTGTAGCCGAATATCATCGATAAATTGGGTAATCGGCTTAGCATTGCGCCTTTGTAGATCAAAGACTCGGAGATTTTTATGTTTTTGCCATCAACCGTAGGGGTGATTCCCCCCAGCATCTGTAAATCCAAGCCTGTGGCTGTCACGATGATGTCGGCATCTAGGACTTCACCAGAGGTTAATAAGATACCTGTTTCTGTAAACGTTTTAATGGTGTCAGTAACTACAGAGGCTTTCCCTTCTTTAAGTACCTTAAATAAGTCTCCGTTTGGCACTGCACATAGGCGCTCCTCCCAAGGGTTATATGTGGGGGTAAAGTGCTTCATGTCGAAGTCTGGCCCTAATTGTTTTTTAGTAACAGCCAACAGTAGACTGCGCATCGTTTTGGGCCGGTGCTTCGATAATTTATACACCGCGCGCTGTATGCCAACATTCCTGGTGCGAGCCATTTTATATACAAGTTTCTCAGGTAAAAATTTTCGTAGCTGGACGGAAAGAATGTCTTTTTCTGGAACCGTAGCGACATAAGTGGGTGAGCGTTGCAGCATGGTTATGTGAGAGGTGGCATTTGACATTGCTGGGATCAGTGTTACTGCGGTGGCTCCGCTACCGATAATGACGACTTTTTTATCTGTGTAGTCAATATCGCTGCTCCACTTTTGAGGGTGGACGATCTGCCCCTTATAGCTATCTACACCAGGGAAATTAGGGGTAAAGCCAGCATCGTAATTGTAGTATCCGGTACACCCAATTAAGTAATTGCAGGTGAAGATCTCTTGTGTGCCGTCTTCTTCTTGCTCTGTTGTTACAGTCCATAAAGCTTTTGGGGTAGACCAACTAACGGATGTCACTTTTCTTCCATAATGAACGTGATCATCAAGCTTGTAATCTGCAGCGGTTTCTTTGATGTAGTTAAGTATTGACCCCCCGCTTGCAATGCTCTTTTCTTCTTTCCAGGGTTTAAACGAGTAACCCAGAGTAAACATGTCAGAGTCGGAACGTATTCCTGGGTAACGAAATAGATCCCAGGTTCCCCCCATAGAGGCGCGCCTCTCAATCAGAGCAAATGATTTCCCAGGGCATTTTCGGCGTAACTGTGCCGCGGCTCCTATGCCGGAAAGGCCGGCTCCAATGATTAATACATCCAAATGTTTGTTATTCATAAGTCAAACTCCAGGCTGTTGGGCATACCTCCCATGACAGTGGGAGTGGTTAGGTGAGCAAATATAAAACAACTTTATCAGATTTATGTTGCATGAATCAATGTAACATTATTTAATGTCACATTGTGTCGAGGTGATAATGTTGCATTTTGCATAATTTGGGTCGCGTAATAGCTTATGCCGACAGCAAAAGTGTTAGTTAGGTGTCATTTATCGTTGCAAATTGAACTCACGGTTTAACAGACGTTAGGAGTAGAGGTAATCATGAGAAAATCTATCATGCCCACCCGTAGAAGTATCCAGTTTAAGCTGCCAGCTAAACGAATAACAAATTGGCATAGGGACGGAGTCAATATATCTCAATATATGAATACAATGAGTATTTTCCTTCCCGTTGGAGAACGTTTTTTTATCGATTCTGTACGCCATTTTCGTGATCAAATAAAGGATCCTGAATTACAAAAAGCGGTCACTGCATTTATTGGTCAAGAAGCGATGCATGGCCGCGAGCACGAGGAGTTAAATGATCTATTAGAAAATACGAATACACCTGCGAAGAAACAGGAAGAGATTGTTACAAAACTGCTTAATTTTGGGAAAAAAATATTACCGGCAGAACATCAGTTAGCAATAACGATAGGTCTTGAGCATCTTACTGGATTGCTGGCGAATGCCTTATTAAAAACACCAGAAAATGTAGAAGGGTCTGACCCAAATTATGTTGCTATGTGGAACTGGCATGCACTTGAGGAAACTGAGCACAAGGCCGTTGCTTATGATGTGTACCTAGAGGTAATGGATCGTTCTCTTAAAAGTTATATGATTCGCTCTTTTTGGTTAGCGGCTGCAACCGGTGTTTATTTCTCACTTCAATATCCTTTTTACATCGAGAATGTTCGACGAGAAAACGCACTGCTTGATGTTGGCCAGTGGCGCAGTGCCCTTAGTTTTTTATGGGGAAAAAAGGGATTGAAAAGTCAATGTGTGGTGGATTGGCTTGATTGGTTTCGCCCCGGTTTCCATCCCTGGGATCATGATAACGAATATCTTCTAGCGAAATTTGATGAGTTGTTGGGGGAGTTCACCAATACGCCGCTTAAGTCTGCAGCGTAAATTTAGCTTGATGTACAGATAGAGGTCGCGGTATGTGGCCTCTTTTGATTTTTTCATGAATGAAAAATAAAAATATCAAAAAAAATCAGATTATGGAGCAGTAATGTAGCACCGATAAAGGACAAAATAAAAGCTGTTAAAAAACCGAAGAAAATCCCTAGATGCAGAGTTGAGCATTTAGCTGAATGCGCGAGGGATAAGAATATTATTTGCAAGGATGAATATGATTTTCTGTCAGCCGTTACCTCAGCATGCTTGGCTGCTATTGAGGTTGATATATTTACGCCTGAGGAGTTTGTCGGAACAAACCCACATGGAGTAACTGCTAGATGTGATTGAGAAAATGGTAGCGCCATTGGCCCTTACTTTTATATAGGTTTCATCCATTCGCTAGCGATCACCTGGTCGTTTCTTCTTTCCATGGAAGGACTTTTCTAACAACGGCGCGTAGTGAACAACCCATCGATTCAATGTACTATGATCAATCTTGAGACCACGCTCTGCCATCACTTCTTCAATGTTACGATAGCTCAGCGGCTAAGAACAGTAAATCAATAACTTATAATCAAAGTGTCATTTGCAGCGGGGATGTCCCCAGAACCCCTAGGTGGAAGTAACTAAACAATGATTACCTTCGATAGTGCAGTATTGCAACTAAAGCGAACGCTCAATGAATTTGGCGCCGGCAACCATAGTGATATTGATTTAATTATAGGTCATTGCCAATTGGTTGAATTTCCTGCTAAGAATTATCTTCACGATGTTAATGCGATCGCTACGCACATCTTCTATATTTGTGAAGGATTGGCTCGAATTTATTACATTACGAAAGATGGCAAAGAATATAACAAGACTTTTGGAGAAGAAGGCATGTTATTGGGGGCTATCCAATCGGCGGTGGGGGCTGAACCTTCACGCTATTATATTCAAGCGTTGGAGCCGGTTGTCGCGTTGACATTACCCATTGATCAATTAAATCGGCTATATCAGGAGTCCATCGTTTGGGCCAATTTGGGACGCAAGACTATGGAATCACTTGCGGTTCGGAAAGAAAAACGTGAGGCTCAATTTCTCCTTGATTCCGCTGAAAGCCGCTATCGCCAATTTTTGGAAGATTCTCCTCAGTTGGCCTCTCGTCTTCCTCTCTACCATATTGCGTCATATCTTGGGATCACGGATGTTGCACTTTCTAGAGTGCGGCGAAAGGTTATTTCGCAGTGATTAATCTATCCATGTATTCTAAACCTAGGTTAAGGACTCTCGTCTGATCGTTTGCTAATCTCAACGTTATCGTGAATCAAAATAAAAAGGACATGAGAGAATGCTTGCGTCAATGATTGCAAAATACAAAGTAAAAAATAGCTTTTCAGCGCTGAATAATCATGATCTGAAATCGCTTAGTGGTGATTGGGATGATGATATTAGGTTTATGTATCCTGGATCACTTTCTATCAGTGGAACTATTGCCGGTAAGCTAGATGTCAGTAAATGGTTCGATAATATGATGACTCAATTTCCCGAGATTCATTTTACGGTTAATCATGTTTGCGCTGAAAACTTGTTTGATATGACGGGGACGAACAATCTAATTGCCCAGTGGAGTGTAAAGCTTACAAATAAGTCGGGTGTAATGGTCGAAAATATCGGTGTAAATTTAATTAAAATTCGTAAACGAAAAGTAGTAGAAATACGTGATTTTTTCTACTATCCAGAGCGATTGCATATAGGCTGGGAAGAACAGGATGCCGCAGAGGGTCGCACTTTCATCTAGGTGTCGTTGGGTTCAACTGGTGTCATGTGACACCAGTTGAACCATTTTTTGTTTTTGCGGCATAGTCACACCCAGGAATTCTGCTGTTTTCTCCTGTGGGAAATTTTCGACAGAACCGCTCTACGTTTGATATGAATTACAGAGAATGAACGGGGTGTTGTCACCTGTAATTAAATGTAATTATTTGTATCTTCCGCAGTCGAGTATTACCCCATAAGTAGTATTCCAAAAGGAATGTCTGCGACCTCCAGTCGGGGTTGTATTGAGGCTGTTTTATCAATTTCCTTACTCACGGTAAGGCGTCGTTCGAAGTTGGTATTGAGCAGTTCGGCGATGATAATAATCGGCGAATAGAGATTCGCCTTGTTACTTTTCAGACCAAGTGAATTATTTACGAGGGAATCCAAGGGGCGGTGTGCTGAGTTCTATTGGCATGTTTCTATTGTGCCATACGGTATGGGGCTTTCTTGGGGAGGGGGAGGGGCGGTATACAGTGAATATCAATCTATCTACTGTTTTTGGTACGGTGGTTTATGCAACAATCAGAGGGAATAATTAGAAAGAATAAAAATTGTTAGGGTAAGGAAATGAGAGCATCTTTGGATGAAATGGCTACATTTGTTGAAGTGGTGAACTGTGGAAGCCTGTCAGTTACATCTAAGGAAACGGGTATTCCTAAGTCTACAGTGAGCAGACGAATTGCAGATCTAGAAAAGCGACTTTGTGTACAGCTACTCCATCGAACAGCAAGGAATCAAACGCTTACCGATATAGGCAGTATTTATTATGAGCATTGTAGCCGCATGTTGTCTGAGGCGAATGCAGCTGAGCTTGCAATGCAAAATATACAGGAAGAACCGATAGGTGTTTTACGTATATTGTCCCCTATCTCATTGGATGATCCGTTTGCATCAAAACTACTGCGAAATTTTTTAATTAAGTATCCAGAAATTCATATTGAATACCATACGATAACCAATCAACGTGAATTATCGGAGCAGCGTTTTGATTGTGCGTTGTTAATGGGAGACCTTAAGGATTCATCACTTATTGCCAAGCGGTTTGGAACATTTAGACATCTATACTGTGTGAGTCGTGCATATATCGAAGCGTACGGTACCCCTAAAGATGAGTATGATCTTTCTGATCATTTTTTTGCAACAGCGAATCCCCTGGATTGGGTTACCGTAAAAAAGGATCCTTTAGAGGGTAAAATAAAAAGCAGGTTTACGACCAATGATTATTATTCATTACGTAGAACGGCTACTGACGGCATGTGTATTGCTCGGCTTCCCGAAATACAAATATTCCAGCAGTTGAAAGATGGAGACCTTATAGAGGTTCTTCCCCATCTAGCAACCGTCGACCCTATGTATCTCGTCTTTCCAAAGAAAAAACAATACACAACCAAGTTAAGAGTTTTTCTTGAACATGCTGTGTCTCATGCTGAAAAATACGCACCGTGGAAGTTTGATTGATTTGTATCTGTCGTAGGCGATTATTGATTTTTAATTATTAGTCAAAAAGTATTAGTCCCAAAGTGTTGGTCTATAAATGGGGTTCCAAAAAGTATACCTTATTCTTTAATCGGAGTTATATTTTGCGTTGTTCTAACCCCAAATTTCATCGTTCCATATATGGGATCTTGGTTCCAATTCTTCCGTGTTGTGTCGGTTATTTATAAGGTGTATTTTTTTATTACTCTGTAACGAGGCCTTTCTCTTTTGGTGATTCTTTAGATACATCACGCTGATTTATGTGTGTACTAGTGTTAAGTGTTAGTAGAGAGAACAATAAAAAATGGAATTATGGGTGGGGATATTGTGATAGTAAACTGGATTTTCAATCTTCAGGTAAGGACTTTTTTAATTATTTGTTTTTCTACTGTTTTTCTACTTCCGGGATGCTCCGGAGGATCGTCTGATGATTCAAATGGAAATATTGAATCATCTTTGGAAAATCCAAACGAAGATAGCAGTGAGGGTGATTCAGAAGGTGTGGATGATCCAGAAGATGTGGAGGATAGTAATGGTGATGAGCTTACTTATTCTCGGGAAGAAGACTATCCAAATATCGTGAAGTTGCCACTGGAGTTTTTCTCTACTGTTGAGGGTAAAAAAATTGGCGTGTCGGTAACGTTACCTGCAAACGAAGAAGGGGAACCTATTGATGACGTATTTCCTGCACTCTTAATTCAAACGGCTTATAACATGAGTTTGGTTTCTACACCTTCTTCCTCTGGGGCATTATCCGGTGGAGCTGATCCATTTCTCGTAAAACGCGGCTATGCAATGGTTACTGTGGATGTATTGGGTTCTGGTGTTTCAGAGGGTGGCTGGGAATTACTTAGTGAAGAGGAACAAAATGGTTATGGTGATGCAGTAGACTGGGTTCTTCGACAGAATTGGTCGGACGGTAATATAGGTGTTTCGGGAGTGTCGTATATGGCTATCACTTCTCTGTTCACTGCACAGCAAAGACCGGATGCCATTAAAGCTATTTTTGCCGTGGTTCCATTGGGTGATGCACAGAGAGGGACTGCAGGTACGGGTGGATTACTCAATGGCATATTTATGAAAACCTGGATGACGTTGACTCAAAAGCTGGGAACGCAGAACATGCTGGCATCATTATTAAATCCTCAGCATTTCTCTCAAATTTTACGTTCAACTAAAGAACACATTAATCATATCGATCATTTCTATCTGCCTTTACTTGATGATGCTTTAGCAGGTGAAGATTACATTCGATATGACGGTGAATTCTGGCGAGCCAGAGCGCCACTCGAATATATAGATAAAATAACGGCTCCCACTTTTATAACGGGTGCGTTACATGACATATTCCAAAGAGATGAACCGTTACTTTATGAACAGCTTCAGAAAAATGTAGATGCAAGACTCGCCATATTTGATGGTGATCATATAAGTAATATGCTCCAGGCGAGCGAAGGCAATGATGCAATTTCTCCTTTGGCTGTACTTATGCTGCAGTGGTTTGACAAGCATATAAAGGGGCTGGATTCAGGAACCGAAAATATTCCTGCGGTTACACAGTATGTTAAAAACTATGAATCAGAATCTGAAGATGGGTTTGCAACAACAACTGCATGGCCTCACCCATTAGCAGCATCCAAACGATGGTATTTACATGGTGATCTGTCATTGTCTCAAGAATTACCTTTTTGGGATGAAGACAGTCTTACAATGTACGCCTCAGATTTCGCTAAAATCGAATACGGAAAATCATCGGGTGGTCAGTTCCTTGTGTTTGGGGTGACGCCAGTTGACGGTTCCGATTGCTCTATTAGTTATCGTCAATGGACATTAGGTGGTGCCGCAGCCTTTAACGCTCCCCCTTGTTATTATGAGAGCACCGAGGTTGAGGTTGATGCGTTGAATTATGAGAGTGCCCCGATGAGCGATGACTATTATATTAACGGCCCAATTCAAGCAGACATCTGGATAGATAGCACGGTAACAGAAGCGGTTGTGTCGGTACGTGTGGATGAAGTGTCACCTGATGGCAGTGTCGTGTTACCACTGACCAATGGCCTTTTGGCAGCAACATCTCGTTCAGTAGATGAGGCACGTTCACGCTATCTTGACGGCGAGATGATTCAGCCTTTCCATTATTTGACGGCAGAACACGCTGTTGAGGTGGTTCCTGGAGAGGTGTTTAAGATGCAAATTGAAATATTTCCAACAAGCGCCATTATTCGACAAGGGCATCGATTGCGTATATCTATAAGCCCCAGTAATCAGGCTCAAGGTATAATGAATATCCCTCAGCAGGAAAATTCAATGGGTGGAGTTACCACCATTCATAATAGCCCGGAGTATCCGTCGAGTGTTGTGTTGCCGATAGTACCGCTCAGTGCTCTCAATTAAGGCTGCGTATACAAACTGCTCGATTCCGTATATCGTTTTTGGCGGGAGTGTTAGTGTCGATTTGTTTTAGTGCTTGCGTTGGTGGGGGTGATTATTCTAGAATGGTCACTCTAAAATGATGTGGTGTTCAATATGGCCCGACCTAAATCCTTTAATCAAGAGCATATATTAGGCCTAGCAATGATGGTTTTTTGGAAGCAGGGTTATGATGCTACTTCTATGAAAGACTTGGGGGTAGCGACTCAATTGACACCAGGCAGCATTTACCATGAATTTGGTAGCAAGCTTGGTATGTTTGAGCATGTATTAAACCATTACATTGATGTTGTTGTAGCATTTAGAGTGGCGCATTATCTCGCTCAAAAAGAGAACCCACTGCGGTCTGTTAGAGATTTTTTGGTTTCGTCATTTGAAAATGTACCTCAAGAAGTTCGAGGGGACGCATGTTTACTAGTGAATACCGCGACGGAGCTAGGAAAAACCAAACCTGAGGTAAGTGCGGTAATAAAACGAGGATATAAAATAATAGAAACAGGGTTATACAAACAGCTACAATTTGCGCAGGTAAAAGGCAATATTCGAAAAGACTTAGATTGTCAGGCGGCAGCAAGACAGTTGACCTATTTGATGTCAGGTTTACTGGTGGTGAGTAAAAATCAAAATAATATAGATTCGTTGATATCAACAGTAGATTTTACGTTGTCGGCGTACCAATAACTTTCTGTGCTATTTTTTTGATTAATAGTTGAGCGATCATTCTAAAACTAATGAGAGATGACCATGGTTGAATTTGTAAGAACACCCGATGAACGATTTGAGAAATTGCCGAACTATGCATTTGAGCCAAATTATGTCGATATAGATGGCTTGAGAATGCATTATGTGGATGAAGGCCCTGCGTCAGCCGACCCTATACTGATGTTGCACGGTGAGCCAACATGGTCTTATTTATACCGTTATATGATACCTGTATGTGCGGCTGCAGGTCACAGAGTAATTGCTCCCGATTTAATAGGTTTTGGAAAGTCTGATAAACCCACCAATATGGATGACTATTCTTATCAAGCTCACATGGATTGGATGCTAGCGTTTATTGAAAAAATGGATTTAAAAAATATCACGCTGGTATGCCAGGATTGGGGCTCATTGATTGGTTTACGGTTAGCCGCAGAAAACTCATCACGATTTAAAGCGATTGTTGTAGGTAATGGCATGTTGCCAACAGGGGATCAAAAAATGCCGAGTGCATTCAGTGCTTGGAAAAAATTCGCGTTACATAGCCCTTGGTTCCCTATTGCGAGAATCATAGAGTTTGGATCCTTTAAGTCGTTAAGTAAAGATGAGCGGCGTGCTTATGATGCACCATTTCCAACGTCCGAATATAAAATTGGGTCAAGAGCGTTTCCTCGTTTAGTTCCCGCTGATACCAATGATCCGGCAACGGAAGCTAATCGAGCGGCGTGGGTTGAATTGGAAAAATGGGAAAAACCTTTTTTAACCACCTTTAGTAATGGTGACCCGATTACCAAAGGTGGAGATAAGTATATGAGAGATCGCATTCCTGGTTCAAAAGGGATGAATCACATTACGTTAAAAGGTGGGCATTTTTTACAAGAAGATTCTGGAGCGGAATTTGCCAAGGCGATTAACGAAATGTTGGCGAGTATATGATGTTGGGTGATGCAGATGTGATGTAGTATAAGGAAAGTTCAGTAAGAAAATAAAAGGGGGATGCTGTTTTAATTAGCTCCCCTTTTTTCTTTCAATTTTTTACATAAATTGCTTTCGTAGCCAGTTCACCATTATTGTATTTAGTTCCTTTGGCTTCTCTTGTTGTGACCAGTGTCCGCACCCTGGTATCACAATTTTTTCCCAGTCAGTGCAGTAGTCATCAAGGATATCGTAGAAAACATGGGAGGCGATAAAATCTAACTCACCACCGATTGCAAGAACGGGTTGTTTGATTTTAGGTAAACCATCAGGAAAGGTTTTTTGTTGTTGCTCAAAATCATAAGGCAGACACCGATACCAGTTTAAAGCACCGACAAAGCCGTGGCGCGCATAAGAGTCTGCGTAGTACTGTAATTCACTCTCGCTTGGGACTACTTCTCCGGGCCAAGTGCTTTCATCGTCATGTATCCAGTGAACGTGAGACATGCTTTCTGGGTCATGTTTTTTGTTGCGAGAAAGGTTGGTACCGTTGCCGGTATCTTTTCGCATATAGAAGCGAAATGTACGAGCAGGATCACTGTTGAATTTATCTTCACATTCTTTTGTTTGAAAATAGGCAAAGTAATTCTTGGGGCCGTACATGATTTCATACAGTTCAACAGGGTTGATGGGCATATCGGCAAAGGGGGAGTTCATTGATATTAGTCCAGCAACGCATTCTGGATAATAAAGTCCCATGCCCCAGACAATGGCTCCGCCAAAATCATGCCCTACAAATACTGCTTTCTCATAACCAAAGTGGGTTAGTACACCGCGTAAGTCATTTAGTCGAATGTTGAGTTTGTAATCTTCTCTATTGGATGGTGCATCAGAGTGACCAACACCGCGCATATCGGGAGCGATAACATGAAAGCCCGCTTCGACGAGGGCATCAAATTGATGGCGCCAAGAGTAGGCAAGTTCTGGCATGCCATGGCACAAGATAAGTGGGTATGGGTGCGCTTCACCGGAAGGCTTTCCTTCATAGATTGCCAGTTGAATACCATTGGTCTCGATCATCGTGGGTTTATTAAAATCTGGCATTATCACTCCTAAATGCATTTGTAATGTCGGTTAGATTGGTGGCAAAAATGGTCTGGTATGCGACGGGTGTTGCAGGATATGTATCGCAGCATAGTGCCGGGTGCGCAAGTTATATTTGCAATGCTGTTGCAAATATAACTTGCGTAACCATAGCAATTCCAGTATACATTGTATACTTGGTTTTCTAGCAAATTTAATAAAACAGTTCTGGAGAAAGCAGTATGTCATTCAATTTTGACGGTAAAGTGGCAATCGTAACGGGTGCAGGTGGTGGTCTTGGATTTGCTTATGCGAAATATTTAGCTGAGCATGGCTGTAATGTCATCGTTAACGATTTAGGCGGCGGTACTTTCGGGGTTGATGGTAAGCCAACATCAAAAGTGGCTAATGATGCTGCTGCAAAAATTAATGCTCTTGGTAAAGGCAAGGCGATTGCTGATGCTCATAGCGTTTCTGACTATGCAACAGCAGAGAAGATGGTTGCGACGGCGATTAAGAATTGGGGCCGTATTGACATTATCATCAATAATGCCGGTATTGCGAGTACATCGGTATTTCCTCATGTCGATAAAGATGAAGTAGAGATGCATCTTGGTGTGCATGTAATGGGTGCTATTAATACGATGCGTGCTGCATGGCCTCATATGGTGAAGCAAAAGTACGGGCGTATTATTAATACTGCATCGGATTCGGTATTAGGATTCAGTCCTCAGGTTACCTACCCTTCAATGAAGTCGGCGTTGATTGGATTAACACGTAATGTAGGTTTGTTGGGGAAAGAACATAATATCAACGTTAACGTATTGATGCCCGCAGCGTTTACACGTTTATCTGCATTGTTGCCTGATAGTGAATTTAGAGATCGTTTAGAAAAAGATTTTCAGCCTGATCGTTTGGCCCCAGTGGTATCGTATTTATGCCATGAGAAATGTGATATCACGCGAGAGATGTTCTCTGTCGGTGGCGGGAAATTTGCACGCGTTATGATGGTTGAGACGCCCGCTGTTGAAGTGGATATGAATATGGATAGTGTTGAACCTGCGATTAAACAAATGATGGGTGAAGACATTACTAAAGCGTTTCGAGTAGACAGTACTTTTGATGATCTGAAAAACCTAGGCTTTTCTGAGGAAGAGTATCAGTTGTTTTATGACCTAACAGCGACCCAAGAAAAGCTAGATGATATTGACGCTATTAAGATCGATACGGTTGATAACGTATGGGATATTACCGTTAAATCACCGGTTGGCGATCAATTTAGTCGCCTTGTATTAAAGACGTCGGGTGGAGCTATTAAAGGCCATGTGTTAAATGATGAGCATGGGGCGCAGCAGGTATTAAGTGGTGTGGTCACAAATGGCGATACCATGACATGGAAATGTAAATTGACCAAACCTGTGCCGATGACGTTATCTTATTCTGCTCAAGTAGATAAAGATCAGAATTTACAGGGATCTGTTGTTGGTACTATTATGGGTAAATCTGTAATGGACTGTGCGGTAGTCGGAAAATCTGTACAAGGTGATAAAGCTGACAGCGCCAAAGCTGAAAGTGCAAAAGCAGCGGAAACCGATGGTCAGAAGAAAGGGTTCTTTGCGAAGATATTTGGATAATCCTTTTTTATAAAGTTAAGCACTATATTGAGTGCGGTATTAAGCACCATAGATGAATGGATAGGAGTTATTATGTTATTTCGATTTTTGTTGTGGATATTGTCTTGGCGTATTAACTCTCTTTCTAAAAAGAGTGAAGGATTTAAAAAGGTTATTGGTGATTATCAGGTCGTTTTGCAATTTAAAACAGAAGACTTAAAAGTAAAACGTTACTTTGCCTTTGATGCAGGTCAAACCCATTCCAAAGGAAAGGTTCATGATAATCCCACTATGGCGTTTGTATTTAGAAATTCAAAAAGTGCCATGGAGCTTATTAAGAAGATGGGTGAAAACCCGAATGATAAAACCTTGTTTTTAATGGGCATCAAGGATGGTGATATAAAAATTGAAGGTGATATGGCGTATATGACATGGTTCCAGGCGATGTCGAATTACTTTGGCCCAGAAGAGAAGGCTGCGTAAAAACGCTGAAGAATGTAAAAATTAGGGGATAAGAAAATGAGCTTAACATCCGGTATGTTTAATCCGATGAGTCGTATAGGTTTCCATAAACATTTTCTACAAGAAAAATTCCCTGATTTTGCCGATAAAGAAAAGGCAGTTTGTTACGTGCCAACCCGTTATGAAGTTCACAATATGCCAATTGAAGAGTTGGAAGGTATTCTGATTAATTGGTATCAAAATGCGCCAGAATTGCTGATTGCATCGGATGAACAGAAAAAGATTGTGATGAGTTTGCTGTTGGCTCGAAGAGATCGAAAAGTGATTTCAGCATACGTTGGTAATATTAAGGCTGCTGCATAAATTCAGTTTAGATAGAACCCAAACCACCTTTGGTTGTGTGGTGGCTTGGGTTTCTTTTCTTTATCGTAGGGTTGTCGTAGGACTTATACGCGATTCTCAGGAGACCAATAAGCTTTCATTGATTGTACTTTCCCTTCATCATTAAATTCGAATACATCAATGATTTCTAAAGTATTGCCACCTACCGTAGCGGTAAAAGGAAATGCCGCAGAATTACCTGCACAACGTACAGAGCCGGTGAGCGCCAATTTAACACCCATGCCCTTTAATCGAAGGTAAAACGCTAGGATGGCTTCGATGCCTTCATTGGGCTCAGATCCCACAGGGTCTTCAATTGTGGCGTTGTCAGCATAGATGTCTTTGATGGCATCAAAATCATCATTACTCAGGGCGTCGATATATCGTTTGACGGTTGCGATTTTTTGTTCGTTTTCCATGGGATAACTCCTTGAAAATATGCCGATTTTCAAAATAGTAAGTGTTAAAGATAGTTGTCTTGTAAGAGACTGCAATTATCTTCATTTTGTTATTTTAGAAGTATATTTGCATTATTGTTGCAAAATAACAAGCGCCTTGATATTTTATGCTTATCCGACTACTTCTATCAGGGGTAGAGAGAACACTATTAAGCATTCTATATTGAGAGCTAAGTTGAGAGGCTAGAGAGATGACTAAGTACGCTAAAATTGAAGCGGCACAGGTAGAGGAGCGTTATGCTCGTGGTTGGCACTGTTTAGGAAAAGTTGAAGAGTTTGGCGATAAGCCTGTGCAGTTAAAATATTTTGGTACGAACCTGGTTGCTTTTCGTGGTGAGAATAAGCAGTTAATTATTCTCGATGGGTACTGTCCACATATGGGTGCAGATCTTTCTCAAGGTTATGTGGAAGGAAACTCTCTACGTTGTGCAATGCATGCGTGGCGTTGGGGTGAAGATGGTGTATGTGATGATATTCCTTACGCGAAAAATATTCCTAAGAAAGCCTGTATTAAGCCGTGGCCAGTATTGGAGCGTAACGGTTTGGCTTTTGTGTATAACGATCCTGAAAACAACGCTCCCTTAGAGGACGAAATGCCTCCAACGATTGAGGCATTTGGCACTGATGAATGGTCTGGCTGGGATGTTTCATTAATACCCATTGAAACTAACTGTCGTGAGTTGGTCGATAATATGGCGGACAAGGCGCATTTTGGCCCTGTGCATTCGGCTGAAGCTATGACGTTTGAAAATACCTTTCATAAACATATCGCCGTTCAACATATGGAAGGAAAAAGCCCTCGCTTAGCGGGTGATTCGATTCTAACCACGACCGCGACGTATTATGGCCCGGCATATATGATCACCGAGATGAGCGGTGAAATGAACGGTGTTCCCGTAGAGTCAAAATTGTTGGTGTCACATATACCAACAGGTACAGAAAGTTTTGATTTGCGTTTTGGTGTAATGGTGAAATTGTTCCCTGGCATGTCAAAAGAAGATAGTGACGCCATGGTGGCAGGGTATGTTCAGTTAACACAGGCCGCTTTTTTCGAAGACGTACACTTCTGGCACAGCAAGGTTCG
>CAJXZM010000122.1 GCA_913063125.1 uncultured Gammaproteobacteria bacterium
TTTCCATTCTTCGTAGCCAGATAACTTATCATGGTTTTTTGCTAAGACTTCCCAGGACGCAAAGTCCTGAGCCGAGTCAATTTTTTGTTCGATGCCATCTGTGACGGTCTTCACCATGGTTACCCCAGCTACGTTAATCATATTCACACTAGGATAATCGACTGGTGATTTTTAATACACGTTGATTGCCGCCATATATGCATGAGTTGACGCCATGAATGCGTACGGGATATGAATAAACGATATTATCGATATCCTGTACGCATTCCAGCGCTGATAATGTTTACGTAGAGTCGACCGATGGTAGCGTTGGATTAACTCTTAAGTTTTAACAAAAAATTATACGCTTTAGTAAGGCTGTCATTATAGGGTGGAAGCAAAAGCCCCATCGCGTTGTATTTTGCCTGATAGAAAACAGGGCGCATCTTAGAAAAAGAATTAAATCCCTCCTGACCATGATAATGCCCCATGCCACTGTGGCCGACGCCACCAAACGGCATGTCGTCCTGAAACGCATGTAGCAGTGTTTCGTTAACAGACACACCGCCTGACATTATGTGTGAAATATATCGTTTGGTTAACGCTTTATTCTCCGAAAATACATACAGGCCCAACGGACGATTATGGGCGTTAACGTAGTCCATAATCTCCTGTGGGTCTTCATAGGTCATAACTAAGAGAACCGGCCCGAATGTTTCGTCTTGTCGAATATGCATGTTTGCGGTGGAATCAAGCACCAGATGCAGAGGGAATTTTTTATCCTGATGATTAATTTCTTGATCATTAAGATTTACTAGGGTTGCACCATTGTCAGTGGCGTCTTGTAGTGTAGCTTCGAGCCGAGAGACGGAGCGATCATCAATGACAGAGGTGTAGTCTTTACTGTTGATGTCTGGCACATGTTGTTTGACCCATGCCTTTGCCTTTTGAGTGAACTCGCCTACTTGATCTTTATGGACAAAGACATAGTCGACGTTGAGACATATTTGCCCAGCATTCATTTGTTTGGCATACATGATGCGCTCAACGGCTTTGTCTAACGGGTACTGTGGATCGATAATAGCTGGAGATTTCCCTCCGAGCTCAAGAATCACTGGAGTTAAATTTTTTGCAGCGGAAGCCATGACTGCTTTGCCGGTACTGACAGATCCTGTGAACAAAATAAGATCAAAAGGCGTAGAAGAAAATTCAACACCAACCCCTCCGGTTTCGATAAGAAACGTCAGTGTCTCAGCAGGAAAGTACTTTGGGCTTATTTGAGTTAATAATTTACTCAAATTGATGGAGTTTTCAGACATCTTTACTATTGCACGATTACCTGCCGCCAATGCGGTGGCTATCGGAATAAAGGAAAGGTTAATCGGAAAATTCCACGGAACAATGATACCGACAACCCCTAACGGCTGCGGAGTAAGCATATTGGTAGACCCGGGAAACATTTTAAAATCTACATGTCTCTTTTGAGGTTTCATCCATTTCTTAAGGTTTTTTGCAATGAAATCTATCGAATCAAAGACGGCGATAAATTCAGCGAAAACGCTTTCATGCCATGAGCGATTACCATAGTCTTGATTAATTGCCTCGATAATGGCGTCCTTGTTTTCGGACAGCAGGCTTTTGAGATTGGTTAAGTTGTCTTTTCGTTGCTGAAAGGGTGGTTCTGGAGAGTCTAGGTAGGACTGTCTTTGTAAGTTGTAGCTTGTTTGTAGCGGACTCTTGGCTATAGAGTCTTGTAGTTCATGTACTGGGCTGTTCATGGGATCTCCCTATGTGGAAAGTTAACCTTCTTAATCAATGATTATGAATTAATTTTCAACGTGGACTGGAGACAATTATAATGAATTGTATTAATAAGGTTGGGCTTTACAGAGGGGAAAGATAAAGGGGGCTCGCTGTGCGGCGAGATGTGTGTAATTGCGCTATGTGTCAATATTGGTTTTTTGTCCAGGCGTTTGATCTAAGCATCAGGTATCTATCTGGATTATAGGAAACCATGTTAGATCATTGGTTAATCAGGTATAGTCCAAAGATTAATGTGATATGAATAATGTCGATTTTAGTTGCCTTCATTATCGGGGTGATGAATCACATAGCCTTTACCATAAACAGAACTAATTGGAAAAAAAGCCCCAGGTATATTTCCTACTTTTTTTCTTAGTCTTGCAATGAGTATATCTATTGTACGGTCATTTGCTTCCCAATCCCCCCCTCGAATTTCATCCAGTAAGTGATCTCGGGTAAGAATTTTTTCCGTTGAATTAAAAAATTCAGATAAAATAGCACACTCGTCAGAAGTTATTTTTATTGAGTGACCAGAAGGGGTGTGCAGCAACAAACGCTTGTTGGATTCGAGAACCCAATCATCACAGGAAAGCACTTGTTTTTTGCAAACTCGTACTTGCTCGGCATGTTCGACACGCACCAATAGCCGTTTGCTAATGCTCAATACTTCACGAGGGAATATGGGTTTTGTTATATAAGCATCAGCCCCCATTTCTAAACCGACAACACGATCAATGTCTTCATCACGCTGGGAAATTAAAATGATTCCTACATGACCCGCTGACCTTAGTTGGCGAGTAAGCGCTAACCCATCACCAGATCCATCATTGTCCTCGATTTGAATGTCAAGTAGAACAAGGGGAATGCCTTCGTTAGCCACCAACTGCATAGCTCCTTTGGCAGAGGGGGCATCGAAAACGGTAAACCCTTCTTTTTCAAAAAGTTTTACCAGTAATTTACGCTGCATTTTCTCATCTTCGATGATGAGCACCTTGTTTTCTATCAACTTTAGGTACCTGGTATTTCTATTGATAGAATAAAGCCTAGCACAATGTTCAGCTATGTTGCACCCAGAGGTGCCCGAGTACTTATGGCTAAACGTCTTTATCGGTGGTGCGAATCACCATCAGTCGCAGCTCGGTCATGTCTTCGATGGCATACTTAATGCCTTCGCGACCGAGACCACTGTCTTTCACGCCGCCATAGGGCATATGGTCTACACGCCAGCTAGGTACATCCCCAATGACCACGCCGCCCACTTCTAATGTATCCCAGGCTTTCTGTGCCTTGTATAGATCACGGGTAAAGATGCCGGCCTGTAAGCCAAACTTACTGGAGTTGATGTCTTTCAGTACAGCATTGAAATCTCTAAACGAGTCCAAAATAGCGACTGGGCCAAAGGCTTCTTCGTCTCGGATATTTTGGTTGATGCCTACACCTTCTAACAGAGTGGCTTGTAACATAGCGCCGTCGCGCTGACCGCCACACAATAAATCGGCGCCGCCGGCTACCGCCTCTTGTACCCAGTTATCTAAACGAGTGGCTTCGTTGACTGAGATCATTGGGCCAATAAAGGTTTCAGGGTCTTTAGGATTTCCCATTTTTAGGGCTTTGGTAGCGGCAACCATTTTCTTTTTAAACTGGCTGTAGATGCTTTCGTGTATGTAAATACGTTGTACGCCTATGCAACTTTGGCCCGACTGATAAAAGGCACCAAATACAATGCGGCTAACAGCATCATCGATGTCACTGTCGTGATCCACTACACAGGCCGCGTTACCACCTAGCTCTAGTATCACAGGCTTTTTACCGGCCTTGGCTTTTAGTGCCCAGCCTACGTCAGGTGAGCCTGTGAAGCTTAACAGTTTTAAGCGATCGTCTTCTGTGAATAACGCTGCGCCATCACGGCGGCAGGGCAATATAGAAAACGCACCTTCTGGCAAGTTCGTTTCTGCCAAAATCTCACCAATGATGATAGCTCCAATGGGTGTTAGGCTGGCGGGTTTTAATACGAAAGGGCAACCGGCGGCTATGGCAGGGGCCACTTTATGGGCAGCCAAGTTTAGTGGAAAGTTAAATGGGCTAATGAACGAACATGGACCAATCGGCACTCGCTTGCTCATACCGGTATAACCTTTAGCGCGTGGGCTAATATCCATGGGAATCACTTCACCACCAATGCGGGTAGATTCTTCAGCGGCAATGCGAAAGGTATCAATTAAACGGGTCACTTCACCTTGAGCATCTTTAATGGGCTTACCCGCTTCTACACAAAGGGCCTCTGCCAGTTCGTCAAAGCGTTCGCGAAAACGTTTAACACAGTGATCCAAAACCTCTTGGCGCTCGTACGCGGCCATTTTAGCCATTGGGACAGCGGCTTTTACCGATGCGGCAATAGCCGAATCAATAACGCTGCTATCGGCCATAGCCACAACGGCGGCCACCTCGCCAGAGTATTTATCTAAAACTTTTAAATCTTCGTTGGCGTATACGGCTTTATTGGCCAGGTAATAAGGGTAACTTTTTGCAAGCATGGTAACTCCGATTTGCAAGGCAACTCATACGAGTGGGTTGTTCAAATAAGGCTTAATAGGCCATTTGGTAAATGGCCAGAGCATCTTCCAATTTTATTTCAGTTGGATTGTTCACTAATAATCGAGTTTGTAACATGGCGTCTTGGGCAAGCTGAGGTAGAAAGGACTCTTCAATTTCCATCTCTTTTAGCGTTGTTGGTAAGCCTAGTTCTTTGATTAGAGCCTCAAGATTTTTAACTAACTTAGTGGCGATTTCAATATCAGGGCCATTGAAATTTTCATTAGGAAAAATAATCGGAGCCAATTCGGCGTACAGTGTTGCTGCAAATGTCTCTGGATCATTGAGGTTAAAACGCATTACATGTGGTAGAACTAATGAGTTGCTTAAACCGTGAGGAATATGAAAATGCCCACCTAGCGGATAGGCTAACGCATGTACCGCTGCTACAGGGGAATTCGCAAATGCCTGGCCTGCTAACATCGCACCCAGTAGCATTTCTTCACGAGCTGTTTTATCACTGCCGTTATGAGTAGCCGTTTGAATACTTCTTGCTATTAAACGTAAACTTTCTTTGGCCATTAAATCTGACATGGGGTTCTTTTTATGGATGCTGGTGTAGGCTTCAATGGCATGAACCATGGCATCGATACCGGTAGCAGCGGTCACATGTTGCGGTAAACCCATGGTTAAGTCGGCATCCAAAATAACGAAGTCTGGCAAAAATAGTGGTGTCACCGCACCAATCTTTGTGGTTTTACCTGTGGTCACAATCGCCACCTGGGTTACTTCTGAACCTGTACCCGCGGTAGTCGGTACTTGAATTAACGGTAAACGTTCTCCTTTAGCATTATCGACGCCGTAAATATCATTTAACGTTTGTTTGCTGCTTGGATGTGCTAATAACGCGGTAATTTTGGCAACGTCCATGGAGCTGCCGCCACCCAAACCAACAATGGCATCCACGCCGGTACGTTTGGCATTGTCTATGGCTGTTTGCACTACCGCTTCCGGTGGATCTGCTTGTACATCACTGAATACTTGCACGGCTATGTTAGCTTTATCAAGGCTGTCTAGTGCCGACTTATGCAAGCCTAATTGTTTAATACTGGGATCAGTAATGATCATTACCGAGTGAATGCTTTGATCTTGAATGATTTCAGCCAAACGTGCAGCCGCGCCAGATTCGCAAATAATGCTTTGGCTGGTAGCAAAGGTAAATGCCTTCATTATTTTTCCTTTGAAAATGAGAGTTTTCGAAGGTTATCTAGAGCTTCTCTAAGTTGGCCATCCAATGGGATAGGTCTACGAGACTCTCGATCAACATAGACGTGGGTGAATGTTCCTTCCGCACTCACATTGTCTTCTCCAGTTTTAAAGATTCCTACCCCATACTCTACTGAACTTGTTCCAATTCGATTAACTCTGAAGCCGCCTTCTAGAGAGTCAGGAAAAGCAACTGGACTAAAGTAATTACACTGCGAGTTAACGGCTAGGCCAATAATATTGCCGTCATGGATGTTTAATCCACCTTGTTGGATCAGGAAGGTATTGACGATGCTGTCGAAGTAGGCGTAATAAACGACATTGTTAACGTGACCGTAGATGTCGTTGTCGGCCCAGCGAGTACTGATGTCGCAAAAGAAATGATAATCTTGACGGGTTGTTAACGGTTTTTTCATAAGATGAATCCGGGAAGGAGTAACGTATTAATGGGTAGCTTGACGGGAAACTAAGCCCCCGTTGGAATCGGGGGCTCTGATGGGGGCAGTAGCTGACAGTTAACCTACCATGCTATAACCGCCATTAACGCTTATAACCTGTCCCGTTAACCAGCTGGTTAGGTCTGAGGCTAAAAATGCAACCATAGGTGCAACATCCTGAGGAAGGCCTATGCGTCGTAATGGATATTGGCGTACAATTTTGGCGCGATTTTCTTCCAACCATTCTTTATTGCTATGGGAGGTTTCCAGCATACCCAGAGCAATGGTGTTACTGCGCACGTTAAATTTGCCCATTTCCTTGGCTATGGATTTACTAAGAGCCACCACCGCGGCGCCAGTTGCTGCTTTTATACTAAGGTAGGACTCTCCAACTTTAGCCGAGTCGCCCACAATGTTGATGATTCGCCCGTCTTTTTGCTCTTCCATGTAAGCAGAAGCTGCGTGGCAGGTATGGATAATGCCATATTGGCAAACATCCGTTTGTCGTTTCCACTGTTCTGGTGTGCTGTCAGAAAAGCGTTTTTGAAGTACCAGTCCGGCATTGTTAACGAGTATATTTATGCTACCGTGATCGTTGACTATATCACCGATCATCGCTTTAACTTGGTCGTAGTTTGTCACATCTGCTTGATACGCTTTTGCTTTTCCACCCGCAGTAATGATTTCATCAACCAGTGCATTGGCTTCAGATTCTGACCCTCGATAATTGATAGCAACCGTTGCACCTTCTGCTGCCAATGTTCGGGATATTTCTGCCCCTGTATCGCGAGCACCACCGGTGACGAGGGCTACTTTTCCTTCTAATCCTAATTTCATAATGACTCCTATAAATAAAGTGTCGTTAACTACTTGGGTTTTGAGCTGCCTGAACCAAACGAAAAATCCGTTCTGGTGTCATTGGAAGTTCTGTTACGTATTGGTCTAGCGGAGCTAACGCATCTGAAATTGCGTTGGCTATGGCTGCTGGAGCACCTATTGTTCCACTCTCACCCATGCCGCGAACTCCGCTTAGCGTGGGTGGTAATTCAACATCCAGATGCTCAATATCGATTCGAGGAATTTCTGTTGCTGCTGGAACGATGTAATCTGCTAAGCTCGCAGATAGTGCTTGGCCCTGTTCGTCGTAAACCATTTCTTCAAATAAGGCAGCTCCGATACCCTGAGCCACTCCACCATGAACTTGACCTTCGACAATAAGGGGGTTGATCATTTGGCCGCAATCTTCAGCGACAATATATTTACTAATTTTCACTTTTAGTGAGATTCGGTCGATTTCTAACGCCACCACATGGGTGGCAGAAGAAGTCGTTCCCCATAAAGGGTCGTAGGTTTTGGTTGCAGATAAGTCACCTATCTCTTCTTTTAATTCTGCGGGAATGCTACCCATTTGAGAGTAATAGGCTTTCGCTAACGCTTTGAGACTGAGTGACTTGTCGGTGTTCTTGTTGAAAAAGAACCCGTCTTGGATGAAGATATTTTCTTCCTCATCTCCTAACAGTATTGACGCAATTTTGAGTAGTTTTACGTTTAACGCCCGAGTAGCCAATATAGCCGCGCCAGAACCCAGAGCTGCACTGCGACTAGCGTAGGTTCCGGTTGAATGAGCAACAGCATCGCTATCGCCGTGAATAATTCTTACAGAGTCTATACTGACATTTAAGTGTTCGGCTACTACTTGAGCTAAGGATGTTTCTAATCCCTGGCCATGGGACGCCACACCAAATCGCGCGACAATGCTGCCCGTTGAGTCGATACTGATTGACGCTGTTTCGGTACCTGTATTGATAGGCATGCCTGGCGATGCAGAAATTCTGGACCCGATACCTGTTAATTCTGCAAACGTCGAAATACCAATGCCAAAGAGGCGACCTTCATCTCTCGCACGGGCCTGTTGATCACGAAGTTCGTCATAGTTGATGGCGTCACAGGCCGCATTCAGGCCTTCTACAAACCCAGATTTATCCCAAACAATGCCAGAGGCTGCCTTGTAGGGAAATTCATCGGGTTGTACCAGGTTTTTTAGCCGCATCTCTTTGGGATCCATATCCAGTTGTTCGGATGCAAGATCGATGAGTCGCTCCATTACAAATGTAGAACAGGGCCTACCGACACCTCGATAAGGTCCAGTGGGGGACTTTGAAGTAGCTACGGCTCGCACATGAGCATCGTAATTTTCAATTTTGTAAGGGCCGGGAAGAAAACTAATAACCTGTACGGGTTCTATTCCTGCTGTCCAAGGATAGATGGAGTAGGCACCGACATCTCCGATGACCTCCGCTTTTAATCCAAGAATTTTTCCATCAGCGTCAACCGCTATTTCTGCATCGATGAGTTCATCGAATGCTTGGCTGGTTGTTGTAAGGTCTTCCAATCGATCACTGGCCCATTTTACGGGTTTCTTTAGTTTTCGAGCCAACAGTACAACAAGAATTTCTTCTGGATAAAGCGAGGTTTTACCACCAAAGCCGCCGCCAACGTCCGGTGCGATAACTCTTAATTCGTTGCCTGGTATGTTTAATAAATCTGACAATGCATCTTTTATAATTCCCGGAACCTGAGTGGAGGAATACAGCGTTAGATGATTAAGGGTGCAATCATAATTCGCAAGATAAGTACGATTCTCCATGGCTACGGAAGTTTTACGATTAAATCGGAATTGCTCCTTAATATGGACTTGTGGTTTCCAAAAGGCTTGTTCTACGTCACCTCGACGAAATGATCGCTCAACTAAAATATTCGAGTCCAATTCTTCATGAAGTTTAGGGGCGTTTAATTGAGCGGCAACTTTTGGGTCAGTGATGAAAGGTAACGCTTCGTAGTCAACTGCGATTAGAGCGGCCGCATCTTCAGCCGCATATCGACTCTCTGCTACAACTGCGACGATTGGCTCTCCGACATACCGTACTTTATCTTTGGCTAAGATGGACATGACAGTAGCTTGATAGTTTTTCATTCTCGATTGAGCAATGACAGGAGAATAGTATTCACAGATATCCTTTTCAGTGAATACATCGATTACCCCAGGGCTACATTTGGCGGCTTGAGTGTCGATGTTACAGATACGAGCGTGCGAATGATCACTACGATAGAACGCTATATGTAATTGCCCAACAATTTTTATATCGTCAACGTAACGTCCATTGCCTGTTAATAGACGTGGATCTTCTTTTCGCTTTACGCGAGACCCTATGTATTTATTTGTCATCTCGTTCACTTGTATTGATTGTCAGTTGCTTTGGTCGCGTGTTGCTAGGAGCGTTTAATCGTAATAATGAATGCCTTTCTTAAGGCGCTCCCATTGTTCGGGGTCATGCCCGCAGATAATAGTGGATCCAGCGTTTTCAATACGCTTAATCTCAGTGATTGAATCCATTAAAACATCAGCGTTCCAGGTTGTTTTGGGGATGGTTTCTTTGTCTAGATTTTCCCTCAAGCTCACGGCGTCTGAGGCCAGTAAGAACGAACCACTGTTATCTAGTTCAGCTAATGCGCCAGAGAGGCCAGGGGAGTGACCGGGTAGGGGTAGCAGGACTATTCTGTTGTCCCCGAAAATATCTGTTTGCTGATCGAACGTGTTGAGCTGCATTGGGTGATGCCAGTCAGCTTGAATATAGCCGCGGCTGACGGAGTCTGATTCATTCACTGTGGCTAGTTCAGCTGAGTGTACGAAGAAGGTGGCTTTTTTGAAGTACTCGTTACAACCACAATGGTCCGAGTGATAGTGAGAGTTAATGACAACGTCAATATCGTCTGGCGTAAGGTTTAATCTTGCTAGCTCTGCCAGCAGCGTTTCACCGCTTTCCATAATGGGTTGCATCGCTCTAGCCATTGGCCCCCAGCGGGATTCAGCATCGTCAATGACACTGGGGTGGCAGCCAGTATCAAATAGAACGTTCCCTGCAGAGTGTCGAAACAGGATGCAGGACACAGGTAGATCTATTTTTTCACTTCGATCAGCTTCGGGGACGTATACGTTTTTACGCATACGCAATTTTCCACCGGATAACACATGCATTTTCATGATACGTCTCTTTTATCTTCTTTAACGACTGCTTGTACGGCATCAACAATATGTTGATACCCTGTGCAACGGCATAAGTTTCCTGATAAACCGTCGCGTATTTCGTCTTCGCTAGTGAGTGGGTATTTTTTTACCATGTCTTCGCAGGTGGCTAACATTCCAGGTGTGCAAAAACCACATTGCAACGCATGATGCTCTTGGAATTTTTGCTGGATTTTACTCATGTTCTCTTGGGAGCCCATGCCTTCGACGGTAGTGATCTCCGCGCCATCGGCTTGCACTGCGAGGGTGAGGCAGGAACGAATACTGTCGCCGTTAAACGTAATCGTGCAGGCACCGCAAATACCGTGTTCGCACCCAACGTGGGTACCCGTTAAGAGAAGGTCTTCACGAATGAAATCGGATAGTAAAAGCCGGGGCTCAACTGTGCGGGTGTAGTTAACCCCATTAACCTTAAGCGTGATGGTTTTTTGAAAGCTCATAGGTTTTCTTCACTTTGATTTTCTTTATTTTGATTTTCAGAAGTTTTACTGGCTTGGGCTTTTTCCCATGCCTCAGTCAGTGTCTTTTTTGTCATTTGTAAGGCCAAATGTCGTCGAAAGTCGGCTGATGCGTGTAGATCTGTGTTAGGCGAGATAGTAGACGTACAAATTTGTGCGACTTGATCAATAATTGACGAGTCAAGGGAGCTTCTTCCTATCAGGAGGTTTTCTGCTTCCGAGATACGAATAGCCGTATCATTTACCCCCATGAGCCCAATACGAGCATCCTTGATTTTTTTTGTTCGACCAAGCATGCCAGAACTCATGGATATTGTTACGCCAACAGCGCAAAGCGCTAAATCGCCTGCCCGTTGAGATAATTCATTGAATGCAAAGTTTGTACGCTTTGGTAGTGAGGGAATATCTATGCGGGTTAAGATTTCGTTATCTTCTAGAATAGTTGTTAACGCACCAACCAAGAACTCTTTAACACTGATTTTACGCAGTCCGGTGGGGCCAGTAATGTGTAATACAGCGTCTAGAAGTAACATTAACAAAGGCAGCTCAGCAGCTGGGTCTGCATGGCTTAGACTGCCCCCGATTGTCCCTTTGTTACGAATTGCTAAATGCGCAACGTGTTTCATAGCGTCGGAGATTAATGGGAATCGTTCTTTGATTAAAAGCGACGTTTCCAATTCATGGTGTTTTGTTGAAGCACCTATACTGATCCCGCCCCCAAGAGTTGACTTAATGCCTTGTAGGTCGGGTAGACGAGTAATATCAACTAATAATGAGGGTTCCAATAATCGAAAATTGATAATAGGCATCAAGCTTTGACCCCCCGCAATAATCTTTGAGTTGTCGCTGCTTGATAGCAAGCGAACAGCATGCTCAATACTGGTAGCTACTTCATAATCAAAAATTGCTGGTTTCATAGTGTGGCCAATAGCGATAGTGGGGTTCTAGTCATCATTTACCCTTGAAATTTGGCAATCGTTTTTCTGAAAATGCCAAGCGACCTTCTTGGTAATCTTCGCTATCTCCAGCCTCTTGAATGACGGCTAACAGTTGCTTTGCTGTTTCTTTATTAATATCAAACGTCAATCGATTAAGGATTTCTTTAGAGCCTGATACGGTTAAGGGTGCTGCAGGTTCAAATAAACGGATAAAATTTGTAGTCGTTTCTATGAGCTTGGATTTTGGTGTCGACTGATCGACGAGCCCGATCTCTTTTGCGGTATCAGTGTAAATCCGTTCGCCAAGATACAGTATGCGTTTGGCTTGTGTTAGCCCGACAAGGGCCAATAGTGTTTGTGTTTCCCGCAGCCCATATACAATCGACATACGAGAAGCAGGAATGAAAAAACATGCGTCCAACGTTGCTATTCGAAAATCGCAAGCCATGGCTAAACCCATGCCTCCACCGATGCAATACCCTTCAATCATGGCGATAACGGGCTTTTTACAATGCAGAATTGACTCCGAAGCGTCATCGACAGCCTGCTCGTAAGCGTGTACCTGCGCGGAATTTCCACGTACCCGACCGAATTCTGAAATGTCAGCGCCCGAGCAGAAGTTACCACCGCTTCCCGTAAATAATATGACTCGAACATTAGAGGCGGAAGAGAGCTCTTCAAAAATACTCGCTAACCTTTTCCACATTTCCAGGGAAACGCTATTCTTTGATTTTGGGTTGTTTAGCGTAACAGTCGCGATTTTATTCTCAATTGTTACGTTAATTTTATTTTCAATACTCATATGCTGACTCGGAGTGATAACTAAGAGGCTTTATTGTTCGATCGCTTAAATAAACCTTTAAGAAATGCCACAATAATTTCCCAGATAGATATCTTTGATTTATTGGCACTTGCTAAGCGGCCACCGTTATTAACTACATCAGCGAACTGATTGAAGAATTTATCTGACATTAATTGAGCAGTTGATTCAATCAAACGCGAACCTAGCTGTGCTAGCTTACCGCCAAGTTGGGCGTCAACCTCGTAATCCAATGTTGTTTCAGTTGGAGATATTTCAATTAGTTTAATGTTAACAACCGCAGATCCGAACCCTGCATTACCTCCTTTTCCTTCAACACGTAAAACACAGCTTTCAGGCGGATTCATTTCTTCTCGGACGGCTTTGCCTGTAAATCTGGCTTTTATCGGCCCTACTTTTGCGACAAGGGCGCCCTCTAATTCAGTATCGCTAAGTTCGTTTATGTATTCACAATCAGGAATAGAAAGTTGTAGGATCTCGACGTCATTGAGGTGTTCCCATAGTTTTATTTGAGAATATGGTAAATCAATTTTGCCGACTATTTTCATTTCTGAGTTCCTTTATGCAGTGCTGAATTCAAGTTGAATCATATATTAGATGCGTAAGTTCATCTTTGCAAGTATGAATGCTGGTTGGTGAAATATCTTAACTAAATAGGCTTGGGTATTTTTTAGATAATATTTGGCTGTAATACATCAAACTTGCATAAATGAACTATAAATGTATATTAGGTATCAAAATTTACTATACGGGGGCTTGATCATGACAATACATCCAGCATTCAGAGAAGGTAATGTTGCTGTTATTACTGGTGGTGCAGATGGCATTGGTTTGGCTGCTGCCATGCGCTATATGGCGCTCGGCATGAAAGTCTGTATTGTCGATAATGATATAGACAAACTAAACCTGGCTTCTGAAGTGTTGGGTGATGTACTGGCGGTTGTAACCGATGTGACTCAATTGGATCAAATGCTGGCATTAAAGGAAAAAGTGCTTGATACCTACGGGCAAGTCAATGTTCTGATGAACAATGCAGGTATTGTGTTACCCAATGACAGCTGGACTGAGTTAGATGCTTGGAAACGGGTGCTTGATGTCAACCTAAACGGTGTGCTTCATGGTGTTCATTGTTTTGTCGATTGCATGTTAGAGACGGGTGAACCTGGATTGATTATCAATACTAGCTCGAAACAGGGTATAACGTCCCCGCCAGGAAATCCCGCTTATAACACCAGCAAAGCCGCTGTTAAAATAATTACTGAGCAGTTACAGCATAGTTTGCGAAACACGCCTAAATGCCAATTGTCGGCACATTTGCTCGTTCCAGGGTTCACTTATACCGGTATGATTAGGAAATTTATCCCAAATAAACCAGATATTGCATGGGTGCCAGATCAAGTTATTGGTTTTATGATGGAGCGTATTAGTGAGGACGATTTCTACATAATTTGTCCTGACAATGACGTAACCAGAGAGGTAGACAATAAGAGAATGGAATGGGCCGTGGGTGATATTGTTAAAAATCGACCTGCTCTATCACGCTGGGTTCCGGAATATGACGCTGAGTTTAAACAATTTATGAAAGATGAAGGCTAGTTGACAAACTAAGTTGTATTTTCGCATAGAAGCGCTGTAATCGGACGAGTACTTTCAGCATACACCTGCCTACTGTAGTATATGGAGCCATACGCCCTCGCGTGTTAGGATTACAATTCGAAATCTCTTAAACCTTATTGCGAAATATAGATGCACTCAAATCAGTCTGATTTATCCGTAGAATTATGTTCAGTTGATCGTACACTTCAAGTTATCTCGGATCCTTGGTCGTTTCTAATTCTGCGAGAAATGTGGTTTGGACTCAAAAAATTTGATGAGTTTCAAGCGACCCTTAACATTCCCAGGGCAACGTTAACCAATCGCCTTATTGCTTTGACAGATGCCAATCTTCTTAAAAGGCTTCCCATAAAGGAAGGTGCTAAGCGTAAGCAGTATCATTTGACGGCGATGGGGGATGACCTATATCCCGTTATGATCGCTTTGATGCGATGGGGGGATAACTGGGTGGTTACATCGCATGGTGTTCCATTGGAGCTAACTCATAAGGCTTGCGGTAAGCGGCTGATCGCTAACGTGGTTTATGGGTGCTGTCACCGAAAGGTTAGCCCTTTTGACGTCACCTATATAGATGGCCCAGGGGCCAAGCTGGTGCCTATTACCAATGGGTTATCGACCAACCGAGCACCCAAGCCGGAGAAGTTTACAGAGCCTAGGGAATGTTCTGTTGCAAAAACGCTACAATCGATGGGTGATCGATGGTCTATATTGCTAATAAGGGAGCTTTTTTTCGGAAGACATACATTTGACATTATTCAATCGCAAATTGGTATATCAACAAATATTCTCAGTGATCGTATAAAGTCACTGCTAAATTCCGGTCTAATCGAAAAGTCCCGTTATGAGGAAACGAGAAACCGGTATGAATATCACCTAACTAAATCAGGACTAGATCTTTACCCCATATTTCTAGGGTTAATGGCTTGGGGTGATAAATGGTTGAATCTACCTAAAGGCGCGCCTCTTTCTTTGGTGCATGATCAATGCAATAAGCATTTTTTGCCACACATTGTGTGCGAGAAGTGCGGTGAGCCATTTACTTCAAGGGGAGTAAACTATCAATACGGTCCTGGTTGGGATGTTCGCTATGGTGGTGATGTTCTTAAAAATAAAATGAAGTATTTCTAAGCCTTATCCGATTAAGTCGAAGGTAATTTCATTCCCTTCATGCTTGTAAATTCGCACCTGTCTCTATATTATTTATAATAGTTCATGTATGCAAGTTATGATGCCTACGTCTAACCGGCGAATACTTGAGGGGGAGAGGCTGTGGATAGTTCAGACAAAAAGATTTTTGAGTTTGTTCTTAAGGAGATGCTAGAAGGAGAAAAAGTCTCGCTAGTCTCTGTTGTTAAAACCTGGGGCTCATCACCAAGACCGGTAGGGAGCTTACTGGCGGTGTCTACTAGTGGACGCTTTTGGGGGTCAGTATCTGGAGGATGCATAGAGGATCTTCTGATCGAAGAGTTAATTCAGAATCCACCAGAATCTTGCGTTTTTAGAACATTTGGAGAAGTAGAGGAGGAGCGGTATAAGCTAAAACTTCCTTGTGGAAGTACGTTACTGCTTCTTATCGAGCCGCAGCATGATATTGATCAAGTGCGTACCGTATTGAATTCAATTGAAAGTGGTGTATGTGTTCTGAAAACGGTCCACACCCTAGATAATCAAGTAACGATGTCTCAATTTAAAAATGTATCATTTTCAGCTCATTTGACCGAGGATGGGCCTGGGCAGCCGATTAGTTGGACAAATGTGTTTGGCCCTCAATGGCGACTACTTATTATCGGTGCCGGAGAACCTTCGTACTATTTATCTCAAATGGGTGACGCGATGGGCTTTAAGGTAACCATAATAGATCCTAGGCCTGAGTATTTTGAACAGTGGACGTTAGAGAGCACAGATTTGTTGACGGTATATCCAGATGACGCTATTCGAGATTTAAGCGTTGATACCCGAACAGCGATTGTTGCATTGGCTCATGACCCAAAATTAGATGACCTGGCGATAATGGAAGGTCTGAGATCAGATGCTTTTTATGTAGGAGCGTTAGGGTCACAAAAAACCAACGAGGCCCGAAGACAGCGTTTTCGACAGTATTTCGAATTTTCAGAAAAGGAACTCGCTAGATTGAGTGGCCCTGTTGGTTTGTCAATCGGTAGCAAGACACCACCTGAAATATCATTATCTGTACTTTCTGAAATCATTGCTATTAGGAATGGTGTAGAAAGTCTTGATTGGCGTTCGAATAGATAATTTTGTGCTTTTTTAGTCTGCTGCCGATATTTTAGTGAGATGAGTTTAGAACGATTCTTCATAGGATAACGCGAAAATGTAGGCACTTACGGATCCAGAGACGGTTGACCAGGCATAGGGGTTGTAAATTACTTGCCCTTCTTGCGTATCATTAGCATTTTTTGATTCGCCAATATCCGCAGAGAACTCAGAGTGTAAATAAGCGATGGATGCATCAATACGGCTGAAGCTATCTATTTGATAGCCAATACCAAATGAGTACAGATCGGTCTTTGTTAACGGAACCATCAAATCAACGGCATCATTTGGTATGGCGCTACCACGAGGTTCATAGCCAGTGCGAAACACCAAATTATCATTTGCTTGGTATTCAATACCGACGGCCCAAGAAACGACATCTTGGTAATTTCTAGGCATTCTTAATACGTCAGAGTCCGCATTGTCTTCTCCGATCAGAGCGTTGATAGTGCTCGCTAACGTCAAAAAATCAATAGGTTGATCAAATTCAAATGTTAGGTTGTTCCATGCGGAATATTCTGTCCACTTGACATCGAAGTTTAGTTTTAGGTTTGGAAGGAGTCTAATGGATGTGCCAATCGATAGGTGAGCAGGTACAATTTGCTCAGAAGTAACCTTTCCTTTTTCTATCTTTTCAGCATTAAAACCGCTATCCCCATTGAGAGAAAGTAGCGAATCTATTCCAGGGCTTTTTAATGAGGACGTAGTATCTATAAGCTGATCGGTATTCACCATTTTAAAATCACCTTCCATATCAGACTTTGCTTCGGACTGGTATACGACTCCAAATGCTAGCCATTCCGAGGGCTCCCACAGCAAACCGAGATTAAAACTTAGTGACAGTATATCTTCCATTTCCATGGTGAGCTCACCCAGATAATCATAGGGAGCAATAACGTGCAATAGATCTATATCATTCTTTTCCAGTTGGTCTTGAGCGCTATTTAGAAATGCGAGTGATAGTAACGGTGCTCTTAAGTCAGTGACAATACCGAAGCCATGCCATGAGAAACCTATACTAGCGCCTATAGCAAGCTCTTCATTAATTTGTATTCCAATGGAAGGTGAAAAGTAGGTTATTCTTGCCATCGCCACTTCTTTCCCGTTAAGTTCACCGGGGTCACCTCCATTTCTTATTCCTATTCCATTGTCATCTACAGCGTAACTGCTACTTTCTCTTTTGTATCCAATGGCCATGGGCGAGTATATTGAAGTGGCCAGTGTCCAGCCACTACTAGGCTCCTTGAAAGCAATGCCCCCGAAAGGAACAATCATAAATGGTACGTCAGTAAGCCCGCTCCCTGGCAGCATTAGAAGGGGAGTAGACGTAGCGGAGTCATGGTTTGCAATACTCGCATCGGTACCAATTTCTTCGTCCCAAACGGAATTTGCAAATTCCTGATCCGCACTGCACGCGTTACCGGGACCTTGGCTAATTACGCAATAGTTGGTTTTTACATCATCAGGGGTCTGGTTTTCACCGATATGGCCTGTGATTGACATATGTGCGCCGAGTACTTTTATCATGCGTTGGCGACCTTTTATTTTTGCCAATCCTGCAGGGTTAAAATGTATGGCGTCAATTCCTGGGGGATCGGCAGTTACAGCGTGAGCTAATCCAAGTGCTTTAGGATTACCAATGGTAATATTTTGTGTTAATTGGGCATTTGCTACAGAGGTATGTGTTGCTGTTATTACAGAGCAAGCAATTAGAAGGCATATTGAAGCAATAGAATGGGAAGAAAATTTTGATTGATTAGTCACTTAGATTGTTCTCGAAAAATATTTAATGATTAGCATAGTAAGTCGCGTAAAAACTCACTTAAGTATAGAGCGTCAACTATCTTGTCCGGTTCCGCGTCAATTAACTTGGCCGGTTGACGAGCCCCTATTTGCTTTTTTT
>CAJXZM010000123.1 GCA_913063125.1 uncultured Gammaproteobacteria bacterium
GATGCCACAAACTCAGAAACGTTTAATGGTTTTCATCGGGCTGTTGATCCCGAAATTCTTAAGAATAACGATTCATAGTTGCCGTCAATCATATTCACAAGGTAATTATAGAAGTGGCGAAATAGCGAAGTAGCGAAGTAGCGATCTAGTAGTGAATGTTTATGTGTATTACCTAACAATATGCTTGTTTAGGACGTTGGGGGTTGATAACTCTATGCTAGTGCGTGGAGTTAGACTTTCTAAAAATAATAGGGGACATACCTGTCCATTTTTTAAATGCATTGCTGAATGATGATGTGTCGCAATAGCCTAGTCGTAAGGCTATTTCTGTTATGTTTTTATTACTTTTTGTTAAGTAGTTAATTGCAAATTCTTTCCGCAGTGTATCAAGTTCTGCCTGGTAGTTTGTTCCTAGGCTGTTAAGCTGCCGTCTGAGAGTTCGGCTGCTGATGCCAATTTTTCTTGCTGCTGTTTCTAGGGAGGGGAATGCCCCGATGTTTTGAATAAGAATTAACCGTAACTTTTGCGGGAGAAAATTCAAATCGATATTATGAAGATCATTAGCATAGGTATGCTCCGCCATGTTCGCGATCCCTCTGTTGGCTAACAATAGCTCTCTATTAGCAACGGATGGAGATACAGCGAATTCATTTACATCTGCGTCAAATATGACGTTGCATTTGAAATATCTAGAATATACTTTACTGTATTTTGGTTCTGGGTGGGAAAAGGAAATGTATTCTGGTTCGTATTCGTCGCCCAAAAGAAAGTGAAGGATGTTATAGAAATTAACAAAAATAAGTTCAATAAAAAATATTGAATTGGGGCTTAAAGAAACTCTTTCCGAAATAACTAATCCAACGTGCTCTTTGTTTTTTGAAAATATCATGGAGTAAATTGGGAATACAGTGTCACATAGCCGACTTGCGGCCTCTAAAGCTTCGCCATAGGTTTGTTGCGCCATGGCTGATACGCCAGCCATACCGTGACAGGTTAGACGCATTTGCTGACCCATTGCCAAACCCAAATATGGCGTTTTGAGTTCGGAATACAGGCTATCTATAAAATTGTTGCAGGTGTTAATGGATATGGGGTGGGGGTTTTTTTGATAATCAAAAAAATCTATATCCATTTTTTTCATTACTCCAGATATATCTATCCCGGCTTTCTCTGCGAATCTAGATATTTCAAGAACGTAGTCAGAAAGAATAATTGCTTTATCTTTATTTAAAGAAGATACCATTATTGTTTTTCTTATGGGTGATATTTAAGTGTGTATTCGGAATACATAATATTTATACCGTAATAAGTTTTTTCTTTCAAATAGTTGTTTCTTAAGATGTATATCAGTAGGCGCTTACAAAAAGTAACGATGATTAGAAATGCGCAGATAAATTGCAATTAATTGTTAATGGCCAGAATTAGTTTGAGAGTGGCCATAATATGCAAGATTTCAAGTGATGAATTGAGCAAAGATAGTTTTCTTGAGAAGAATAAAAACAAGGAGAAAACTAAATGACTTATTGTAATTTTTTGTTAAAACGAACAATTCTCACGTTGTTACTTATATGCATGTCTTTATCGGCACGCGCTAACCCAATGGAAGGGCCGGAGGATATGACGTTTTATTCCCCGCCAATCATTGCGATAGGTACCCCGGGGGAATTGGTTTGGTATCGAGATGCCAATATTGATATTGGCAATGGAGCCCCTGATTTTGATGCATGGAATGTTTTATATCATTCTACTAACTCAAAAGGTGATCCCAATAAAGTGACTGGTACAGTGATTATCCCTGAGAGCGCCTGGAAAGGCGGAGGGGAGAGGCCTGTTATAAGCTACGCCGTGGGTACACATGGACTTGATCAGCGTTGTGCTCCCTCTATTCAAATGACATACGGGACAGATTACGAAAACGTTAATATTAGAGCTGCATTGAATAAAGGTTATGCCGTTTTGGTTACCGATAACCCAGGTTATACCAATGGCGATGTTCCTACGTATTTGGTTGGTGGGTCTCAAGCTAGGGCAGCGCTGGACATTGTTAAAGCTGCAACGGAGATTCCTGGGGTTGATATCGATGCGGGTTCAAAGGTTGCAGTATGGGGTTATTCACAGGGTGGGCAAACTGCAGCTTGGGTCGGAGGAATTCACAATGAATATGCCCCTAATGTTAATCTGGTCGCAATTGCTGCTGGCGGGACGCCAGCTGATTTTATCGACACTGCCCATTATTTAAATGGGTCCATTGGCGCATCGTTTATATTGAGTGCAGTTGTTGGGATTGCCGAACAATATCCAACTATGCTTCCATTGTACGACCTTTTAAACGGTGAAGGGGAGGAAGTTGTAGGTATAACCAAAAATCAATGTGTTTTTGAAAGCCTCTTTGAATTTATGAATCAGGATACACAATATTTTACGATTGATAATATGGATCTAAGCACTGTATTGGAGGAAGTTTCATCTGTTAAAGATGCGCTTCAGTTGCAGGATATAGTGAGTGATATATCGGTTCCACTTTATCAATATCATGGGCAGGCTGATGAATTTATTCCATTAGATCAACATTATAAATTGAAAAAACGTTATTGTGAAAAGTTTGACGATGTTACTTTTGCTCTATATCCGAGTGAACATATTGTTACGCAATTCCAGGCTGCCCCTCATGTTTTGTCGTGGCTTGGGGACAGGTTTTCTGGGAAAACGATGGAAGGGAGTTGTAATGTAGCTAACGTTGATCCAGTTTCGACAGCGAACCCTGGAGGTGGAAATTTTGTAGTGTCACTAGATGAGTGGGTTCTGGATGCTAGTATAAAATTGAAGAAATTACGTCAAACAGTCACTCTCCCGAACGATTCAACCTTTTCTGCAGATACAGATATGACTTCGAAGGCGTTGAGTGGTGATATGAATATCCCTGAATTTTTCACGAAATTGTGGATAGGATTACCTTTGGACGTAAAGTTGGCCGTTATCCCTGCAGAAGCCGTTTCTGGAGAAGCATCTTTGGACGGTGAAGGTATTTTGCATCTACATGGAAAGGCTTATGCTGACATTAAAGTGAAGTCAGCGGGCATATCATTTTTTCAAATACCTTTTGGATGCAGGACTAGAAGCCCTGCAGAGTTTTCACTGGATCTTGATGGGCCTGTTTCTATGCTAGGTAGTGGCGATCTTAAATTTGAAGGGACAACAGAGTTTGAACCAATGAGACATTGTGGTTTATTTAACGGCTTGTTTACAGCGCTAATGTCTGGCACAGGGCAGAAGTATACTTTTAATGTATTGCCACCTAACCCTATTGTCTACTGATCTCCATTGAGGTTAGAAGCATCTTGTCGAAATGACCTTGATGATTGGATGCTTCTACTCTCAGTTATAGAGGATGATGAAAATGTTTTATAATTATAAAAATAAGGTAAGCGTTTTTTTGATTACCATTCTAATCTTTCTTTGCTATTTGGTTTACCTTGAGAATAGTAGAGGTGATGTAGATGGCACAAAGGAAGATAACAACGGGACGGAAGCAGAGCGGACGTTGAATAGTGCTCCATTTGATATAGATAAATTGAGTGAAAGCGTTGTAAGGGAGCAGCAGGTTAAGGCGTTTAATGCGACTTCCCTTCAATTAGGAGTAGGAGATATAGAATCACCAGTATCTTATCGTCCTGAGTTTATTTCACCTTTAGAATGGGAGGTACTTAGGCGTGTGAGTGGGAATGAGGAGGATCCTGAGAAATCTCTAGCGAACTATATTAACCATGTTAGATTTGCAAAACAGGAAGAGCTATGGGAGCAGTTAGTTGAGACGAATGAGGTAGGAAGGCGTCATTCTATGGCTGAGCAGTTGTTGGCGAATATTCCCAGTCGAGTGAAAAATAATAACATTAGCGTACATCACGCTCAGAGATTGCAAATGAAGTTGTTGAGTGATTTGGTTGAAGACCCTGAAAAACGTCGGTCTCGAATATCTGAAGAGGCAGATAAAATCGGAGTTATATTTAGAGTCGAAAAGATTGTTTCCGTTTTAGGAGGTTAAGATGGCCTTTTGGTAGAAGGATTTGATACGTTAGTGTTGGGTTTGTTGATATGAGGCAACTTCTGGTTTTTCCAGTCAGCTTCCGCACGCTTTTTTAACGCATACGCGACACGATTAAATCCGCCATGAACATCGTCATAAAACAAAAAATATACCAATGGAGAGAGCAATCCAGAAAACCTATCGCTGGTGGTATATGTGCACCGGTCATTTGATAGGCTTTCCAGCTTTTGCTCCCGCAACGCCGACAATAAGGGCGATATTCCCAGCTTCATTCCCCAGGATAAGCAGTGCGGTGCATTGATCTTTTCAACTATTTCTGTTTGTATTCTATCACCTTTTTTAGGCATGTTGACGTGTAAGTCGATGGCGTTACCAACCTCTAGAGTGCCTTCTGCCTTAACCGTAAAAGGGTTCCAGCGTGGGTACTGGGCTAGATCCACGAGTATTTCCCACGCCAGTTCGCTTGGCGCATTAATTTCAACGGTGTCGGATACGACGGTGTGTGTGAACATTTTCATAAGTTTGCTGTAACGCCTTTATTGTGTTGCTTATTATAGTTTTACAGTTTGTTGAGTTCCTGTTTCGGAGGTATTACAAACACTTTGTATCCAGGTTTGTGTTTCATCCCATAATCGTTCAGCGACAAGTGTATCGGAGCTCTCTGTGTTTACATCCCCCCGTTCACATCGTTCGTAATAGAACCCGCCGATAATACTGGGATGGCTGGCGCAATAAATTTGTGTTTGGGCACCTTCTGTTGGCGAAAGTAAAATCAATGCTTCGATCGGGGAGAATAGATTGCGTAGTTTTTGTAAAAGCCCTGTACCTTCTAATCCCTTACCTGAGATGTTGGTAGCGATCGCTCCAGGGTGCAGTACATAGCCTTTTACATTAAACTGCTGTGCAAATCGCCGTTGAATCTCAAACGCATGATGCACTGTCGCGAGCTTTGATTGGCCGTAAGCCTCCCAAGAATCATAAGGCCGTTGTTGAGAGAAAAGCTCGCTGTTAAGTCCTTTGTTATGGAGGTGGGAGGAGACATTTATCACGCGGGCGTCGCCGTCGATTGCTCCGGCATTTTTTAGTTGAGGCAGCAATAGATGCGTTAACATCGCGCTGCCCAAGTAATTGGTACGCCAATGAATTTCAAAACCATCCGGTGTTCGAGTGGGCTCCTTCCATTGAGAGAGTAAATCTAAATGAATACCGGCATTGTTGATTAGTATGTGTAAGCGATTTTCATCATTTTTTTGAAACCATTCTGCGAATGAATTCACCGATTGAGCATCGGTAAGGTCAAGCGTATGACCTGTGATATTAGCGGATTTTCCTTCCAGAGATAACGCAGCAACTAGTGCTCGTACCGTGGCGTCAGGGTTGCTACGAGTGGTAATGATAACGTTGCCCCCCCAAGCAGCTAAGGTTTTTGCTGTTTCAAATCCTATTGACCCAGGTGATGCGCCAGTAATAATAGCGGTTTTTCCTGTAAGGTCAGTTACTGGTGCAATCGGGGCCGAGCCAAAGAGTGTGCGACCTAGGTGGCGTATCATTTTGGGGATGTCTTCAAAATTCATAATCTTGGTGTTGTCCAAATTGGGGATGTCTAGGCAGACGTCGAAAGGTTTGTTTTTTGTTTAGCAGTTCTTTTCTGTGCGCCTTCTGTACCTTCTATGCTTTCACTTTCAGAACGCCCAACTTCAGAGCCCATGCCTTTTGACCTTTTACCTTCTGGGTCTAAGTACTTCGCTAGTAACCGTTGGCTGGATTCCCATAATTGCTCTCCGTTACTGGAATTGCTTGCATGCTCAGAGCAGGTTTTTTCTCGCATCATGTGTAGATAAACACCTGTCCGCTTTCCCATACTTTCTTCACAGGCTAATAGCATTACGGGTGCTGCTGCTTTGTCTGGGGAGTTGAAAAATAGCGACATGATTGGATTTAGAATGGGTTTCAAGAATCCGGGTGATTCGCGGGCGATATTCGAGGCGATTGGTCCTGGACATAGTGAGTGAACGGCAATGTTTACATGGCCTGGTTCGTTTGTTTTCTCGCCACTATTTTTTTCACTCTGTGCATCACTCATTTTTACACTATATTGATCACTACATTCAGGATTAAGTCGTCGAGACAGTTCGTTGGCAAACGTGCTTAAATGCAGTTTACTCGTTCCGTAATGCCGTAATCCATCTTTTATGCCAAATTCTATATATTCTCCAAATTTGGAAAAATTTATAGCTTCTGATGACTGATGTGCCTCTGAGGATACAAAAATAACGCGTGGTGTGTTGATAGTTGAAGTGCCAGGTTTAATTACACCATCTTGGCACCACCGATGTAACATAAGTCGGTTGGCAAGAAAGTGCACGGCAAACATCAGTTCATAACCTTGGGCTGACCGGCGAGAATTTAACGGCATCAGGCCTGCGTTCATAATTGCAATGTCGATGACGATTTTTCTATCTCGTAGGATATTGCAGAATGCGCTGACGGAATCAAGATCGGACAAATCAACACTTAACATTTCGACGTTATCACTGCCTGATAGGCGTTTTACGTCTTCGCCCGCATCGGGGATACCGCTACGACAGGCCATGATCACGTGTCCGCCGCGTTTGGCTAGTTGAATAGCAACAGATTTTCCGAGACCGCTGTTTGCCCCTGTTACGAGGCAGACTTTTCCATCGATACGTTGGTTGTCGGCCAATGGGTCAAGCTGACCTTTGTTGCTAAACATATCAAATAACGCGGTGGTGACGGCGGAAAATACGCTGTTATGACCTACCGCATTGGGTCCTGTTTTCGTTTTTTTCATGAAGAAAGTGCCTGTTATCAATGAAAATTATTATTCGTGAGGAATTGCGTAACGTTCACGGTAAAATCGGTATTGTTGTTCGATAGACTCTACCGTCAGCGCAAAGTCTTCGATGTTATAGCGATGCTTTCCAAACCGGTTTTGAACGTTTTTACTTTTGGTTTTTTCTACGGACTGTAATGCAGATTGATCGAAGGGTAGGTCGACGAACTGATATATTCGTTCAATTTCTTTGTCTGGATCTTTAAGTAGGTCGTAGTAAGATACATCGATAAAAGGATTTCCTTTTCCGCTACTTTCTACTTGCTTACGAACTGCGATTGAACTCTCCATCAGTCTGTTGACTTTTTTTACCCAGTGACGAGCGACTTCTTTTGCATCAACGTTATCACTAAAGATTCCTCTGCCGTGAGATACCATGCTACAGAAAGACCCTGTCGTTTTTTGCGGGTCTCGATGCGTTTGTACGATAGTAGCTTCAGGGAATACTTTTAAAAGGGTGTCCAAATATTCCATATGGTGAGGCGTTTTTAACACCCAGTTAGGCGCAGGTTGCTGCCATAACAGGATTTTCATAAGTTTACGTAAATACTCATAGGCTTTTGTATGGTCTTGCGATTCAAGCCATGCAGCGTACGTTGGGACATGCATTGTTGCTTCCGGGGACTGGCTCATAAACGACAAATCCAATAGCAATACGTCTTCTTCTGGCGCATCGTGTTCGACAGGGTGGATAGCGAAAAATTCAGGGGCCAAGTAGGCCAACCCTTTTTCTGCCATTTTTGCTTGTGCGATACGTTTTTTTGGATTACCTAGGGTTTCATTGGGTAGAGGGATTGGATTGAGAGCTTCCCAGGATAATAGTGCGCGCATGCGTTTATCGGATGCTAGAAGTCGATGTAATGTTGTGGTTCCTGTGCGCTGCAATCCTGCAATAACAATAACTTTTCCGAGCTCAATATCTAGCATCTCAGGTTGAGCTCTACAAAGATCTTCTACGCGTAAGCGTATGGCTAGTGCGCTTTCTAAACGTTGCTTTTGAACCAGTCTTCCCAGTGGGGTGAGATTGGCTTCTTTGTTGATGGAATCTACAAGAACAGTTAATGGTTCAATAAACCATTCGTCGCCAAAATCAGATAATCCGGTTGTTTTTTTTGCGTTAGCAATCAGAGTGCTAACGCATATATTCTTTTTGGCTCCGAATTTTTCAGCGAATCGACCTACATGATTAAACAGAGCAATTGGTAGCGGGCGATAAGGGTTGCTGTAATTGTTTCCGGTTTCTAGTTGTTTTTTTGCCATGATAGATGCCTAAAGCTGACGCCTTTTATGCGTCAATTTTCTCCGATGATGTTTGGGACGTGAGGGGGGCGGGCTTATTCGGTAGTAGCTCAGATAGTTTCACGATACGCGTTGATGGCTGTGGGTGACTCTTTGCCTTTATCCATCGAAAACACATGGTGCCGCTTTCATGGCCGCAGGTATTGATCCAATTTGGCAGGCCAGGATCTTGATGGGTAACAATGATTTTGACGGATTGGTCGGCTTGATAGGTTGCGAGGTGTTTATTGGTATGAATGGTGAAGTGTTGGTAATCCAGTGATTCCATCCAGTAATTATTAAGCTGAAAATTCCAATGTTCACACTCAGGAGGTTGAACCTCAATGACCAATGCTTCATCTGGAGCCAGCGCCCAATGGCTGTGGTAATACACAATATTTGGATCACCACCTGCTGCGTTAGAGACTTCTTGATCAAATTGTGGAAGTTGATTGGAGTGGGCAGAAAAGTCTCTGGCCCATTTTGCAAATAACAACGAGGCTCCTGCGACTAAGGTGCTAGTGGAGCGCAGGCCATCATCAATGATTTTGGGTGTGAGTTCAGATGGTACATTATGGGGAATGATTTCTCCGTCCGCATTTCTCGATATGCGTTCGATCACCAAGTCTGCAGGCGTTTCAGTGGTGTTATCCAAAAATGTTTGTCTTACCACAAGGGTGCCGGAGTCAGGTGTCATCGGTAGCCAATTATGAGATTGCGGTTGGCAGCTTAAAATCAACTCAAACGTATCGTCGTCATTCAGTTGGATCTCTGAGGCTTCGATGTACCCCGAAGGGGGCATACTACCACCTTGTCCATAATGTCCAATTTGAGTTCCGAACCCTAAGTACTTAACGGTATTGCGTTTGCCTTTAATTCGATACTCATAGTCACCACTAATTGCAGCCGTTTGATAATAGTTGTCAGGGTTATCTGCGCCCATTTTTACCGTTTCGTGAACAACTCGGTGTAGTGTGGGGGCTTTGGGGTCTGCATGTTCAACAAATGCCATCAGTCCTGCCCGGGTTAGGCGGGTTAAATACCGATAGCCTTCTGCTTGGTTAAAAGGGTCTTGCGGGGTGCCGGGAAAGGTCAAGGATGCGCCCGCAGCTTTTAATGTGTCACAGAATTCCTCCCACGCAAGGCCACTAACAATACGTTCGTTAGCAATATCTTGTTCTGTTTTACCGCGAATCTTTCGAATCAGTAAGCCGGTTTTACGAAATAGATTCAGGGATTTAATTAAAAGTGCTCTCATCGGCTTAGTCCTCTACTGCCTGGTGCTGTAGGGTTAATAAACCTCTCTCCGTGAGAAAATCCATAATGAGAGCAACTTCTGTTTCAAGGCTTTGGCTATCAGAATGTAGGTGCAACTCTGGATTGCTCGGGGCTTCATAAGGCGCATCGATACCGGTGAATTGTTTTATCTCTCCTGCACGTGCTTTTTTATACAATCCTTTCGGGTCTCGATCTTCAGCCGCAGAAAGAGGGCAGTCGACAAAAATCTCAATAAAGGGCATGTCACTTTCTTTATGCAATTTACGAACAGCATCACGATCCGCGCTGTAAGGGCTGATAAAGCTTGAGAGCACAATAACGCCAGCATCAACCAGTAATTTGCTAATTTCACCAACGCGACGAATATTTTCGGTACGGTCTTCCGCTGAGAACCCTAAATTGTTGTTGATGCCTAAACGAATATTGTCACCGTCTAAGCGGTAACTCAGTTTGTTGTGCTGCGCTAAGGCCTTCTCCAATGCCACCGCAATGGTGCTTTTCCCGCTACCGGAAAGGCCTGTAAACCAAAGTGTTGCGCCAAGCTGTCCAAGTAATTTGGCTCTATCAGTACGTGTGATATCTCCGCTATGCCAATGCACATTCGTTGCAACGTTTTTCATGATGATCTTTCCCTCTTGTGAATTTTATAGTTTTGCCTATCGGTCATTAGGGCTTGTCTGTGAATTTACGCCTTGAAAAGAGGTAAATCAACAAAAAAGACAATATTATTGAATATATACCTAATGTGCGATAGCCTTGGTTGGTGTTTAACAGGTAAACAGTGGCGGGGTGTGAAAGAATAACCGATGACAAAAGACAGTAGTGTGGACTCAACCAATCAAAAAATAGTTGATGCAGCTGAGAAGCTGTTTGCAAAGAACGGTTATGACGGTACAACGCTGCGACAGATTGCCACGGCAGTGGGTATTCGGGAGCCCAGTATATATTCACATTTCGCGAATAAAGGCGCGGTATATGGTGCTGTGATTGATCGTGCCTTAATGCCGTTCTTTACAGAGATTAACGAATGGAATACCCACAACTTAACGCTGAAAGAGTTGGTGGATATTCCCCGAAGCATGCTAACGCTTCATGCGAAACATCCGTATTCAGCGCAGATATTACATCGAGAATACAGTTTGCCGTTTGAACGTATTAATCCAAAGATAAAAAGTTGGCTCGAACAGATAGCAGAGCAATCCTATGTTTTTATCGACAATGTTATCGATGGCACACAATCCATGGATAAGCAAAAAGCCGTGGTTAATATTATTACCACCACCAATATTACGTTAGGTGTTTTTTCCAGTATGGGAATGCAGCAGGCATTGATGGGTGATGATTATGATCAAGAGGCGTTGTTTGAAGAGCATGCAAAGATCGCAACGCGTATTTTTAAAAGTTTAATGTTGTAATGGGAGGGAGAATATGGAATCACTGATTAGTCAGTCGAGTTACGATACCGCGCTAATGATCGCCGGTGTGTATTTAGTATTAGTTATTATTGGTGGTTTTTTTGTTAAGGCACCTTATGGGCGTTTTGCGACGGAGAGTTTCGGGTTAAACCTTTCCCCAAGGGTCGGGTGGTTTTTGATGGAATTGCCTGCGACACTGAGTTTCGTGTTTTTTTATTTTCAAGGAGAACACCGTTTTGAGATGGTACCGCTGTTTTTCCTATCCATTTGGTTGATTCACTATGGAAATAGAGGTTTTGTCTTTCCCTTTTTAATGCGAGTGGCAAAGGGGCAGAAAGGTACTTTTAGCATTGGAATTGTATTCGCCGGTTGGTTTGTTACCGCGTTTCATGGGTATCTAAATGCGGTATTTATATCTCATTTAAGCACACATCTCACCAGTGCATGGTTTTCTGATCCGCGCTTTATTATTGGAATGGGGATTTATATCTTTGGCTATGTAATGAACTTACACAGTGACCACGTTATACGAACATTGAGATCAAAAGAGGAGGTGGCTTTGGGGGAGAAAGTGTATCGAATTCCTCAGGGTGGGTTGTATCGCTATATTACGTGCCCGAGTTATTTTACAGAGCTTATTTCATTTACGGGGTTTGCGATTGCCACTTGGTCGTTGGGCGCATTATTTGTTTTAGGTATTTCCGCTGCGAATTTGATTCCGAGGGCCTTTCAAACACATCGATGGTACAAAGAGAAATTTTCTGATTATCCAGAAAATCGAAAAGTGATTGTTCCTGGTTTGATATAGGGGGAGGAGGTGCTTTTAGTATTGACTGAAACCCCCTGATAATTTTGATGTTAGAGATATTTCTCAGGCACCAGTTATCAGGAAGTAACAGCAAGTGTAAGAATTGACGTTAGTTTATGAGGGAATAAATGGTTCAATTTCCTCATAAACTAGATACATCTTCAATTTCAACAATGGATTCAGGGCTTTGTGACTGCATGAATTCAGCCTCAGACAACATGGTTCCTCCAGTGACATTAAAAAATGTTAATACTGACATCAGCACAATAAATTGCATAATTTTTTCCTTAACGGTTATTTGTGGAAAGAATATAAATGTAAATTTAATTTTTAAACATCTAATACGCTAGAATTATCGCTTTCCTTTTTAGGTGCTTCGATTTCGAAATGGTGACGTAATTCAGCTATTACTGCAGTGCTAGCAATCAATCCAATCAAAAATAAAATATTCATAGTTGTATACCTTGGTTTGTCTGGCTGTTTTAGTCCGGCAATAGCACCGGAACTTCATATAATATTTCTATGAAAAGCTAGTAACTTGCAGTTCACAAGTAACACTTTATGCGGGTAACTTGTTTTTTGCAAGTGACTATGTGGGAATAATGCCTCTATTGAGTGAAACAAACTGTTTCACTCCTAGTCCTTTAGGCACTGTTTTCTTTTGTGGCAAAGGGCAGGGTTGTGGCTCTAAGAACAGGGTGTTGTTATAACTTGTTGATAATAAACGGTTAATATTCAATTCATTAGGGCTGTAGCATGAGGCGTGGAACTGCATTTTGCTTTGAACTATATTAAGACCATGCAATCTACAGTCTCGGTATTACCTGACACTAAACCTGTAAAAGTTAAAAGCCCTATAAATGAACCTACAAAACGTCGATCTGAAACTACTCATTTACCTTGATGCATTATTGGATGAGAAAAGTGTAACCAAAGCCGCAGCCAAGGTATGCATATCACAATCAGCAATGCCCTAAACAAAATAAGAGCACTATTGGACGATCCCATCCTTATTCGTACATCACAGGGTATGTTGCCCACGCAGCGAGCACTGGTTCTTCACAAGCCATTAAAAAAAGCCCTGTTGCAATTAGGGGAAACTCTGGCAGTTATTGAAACGTTCCACCCGAAAACTACCAATAGAACGTTTTCAATATCCCTGACGGATTATGCAAGTAGTGTATTGTTACCTAGTTTGATTCCTGCCATTAAAACGGAAGCACCGGAATGTAATCTTCGTATCCTCGACGGTAATATAGCGCTAGAACAACTAGAGCAGGGCCAGGTAGATTTGGCGATAAACGCCTTCTCATCATTACCCGATACTTTTTATGAGAAAAAACTGTGGCAAGAATCCTATGAAGTCATTGCTAGTCGTGATCACCCTGCGATAAAAGGTGCATTAGATTTATCAACGTATCTAGATGCCGAACATATCATGTTAAGTAAATCCGGTGTTGGGCCGGGTACGGTAGACATTGCGTTAGCTGAAAAGAAATTACATCGGCGAGTATCTGTACAAACTAAGCACTTTCACCTAACTCCTCGGTTAGTTGAGAACAGTGATTTATTAGCAACGGTTCCTACAAAACTGGCAATTGATTTTTAAAAATATTATGCGATTCAACTATTCCCCCCGCCTTTTGAATTGCCGGCTTTTCAATATTCGTTGGTTTGGAGCGCTATTGCACACCATGATCCTGCTATTCGCTGGTTGCGAAACAAAATCATGGAGGCAGCAGAGCGTATTTAGCTTACTGAAAATAAATTTCTCTTACATAACATAGGGTACTGCTGGTTCAGTGTTACTGCTGATCTAGCAGTACCATATGGGATTTTTTCATATCAAATAACGAGTTTCTAACCGGTATCATTTTCTTATACTCGGGGTCATTATTAATCGCTTTAAATACGTTGGCGTGAGCCATTGTCCATAGGTTCGCTAGGTCGGGCTTTGTCTCCCCTGCATATACAGCGGCAACGTTAAACTGATGCACTCGTACAAGCCCATGGCGAGCGGCAATAGGGGCGACTTTTTCAAAATACCTTTCGGCATCAGAAACCGTCTTGCCGTGTTGTAAAATAAGTAGATCGACAAAGAAATTGTTCTGTGAGTCTTTTGCATTTGCTTGAAAGGATGTCAGGCTTGTAAATACGATAAATACTAGCGATGTAATGAGTGATTTACTGGTCATTTTGCATTTCTCTGTGAGTTGATAGGACAAAACAACGGTAACAACTGCTCGCTTTTAAGTGGAATCACTCATCTTGATGTTCGTTATCTCTAAGAATGATAGGGGTAGAAGGAACTAAGTTTCACTCATATATTGGCTAAACGTTAGCGCAGCAGAAAAACTCAAACGCCTGCGATCGTTATTGAGCGTTGATCCTCCTATGAAATAGGTGAATACCCGATAAGAATCATTAGGACAACGTCTTTATAAGGCGCATTGCACTTCGCTTCGAGCGGGCTCGAAATTCCCCCATATCTCCTAAGACTTCAAGCGAATCAACGTTAAAGTATATCCCCAGCACACCAGCAGCAATATCCTGTAAATCATCATTCGGTTCGTTCTCATAGCTTTTCTTAAGCACGACAGTAATACCATTCTCTATATCTTGCACCCAAGTCCGGAGTAAATTGGCGATATCAAAGTGGCTACCTGAATAAATAATCAACGCGCTAGCCACTGCAGTTTGTGTTGTGTTCATGTAATTAGTATCGAACAGCATTTCAACCATCTTCAGTGCCTGATCACCTTCTAATGGCTCTAAGTAGTTGAATAACCCACTAAAACTGACTCTGGATTGCGTTAAAAAGCGGTTTACCAGAGCAATGATTAACTCATTTCGATTCCCCATGTAGTGTCGAACGAGGCTTCTTTGCAACCCTGACTGGCTTGCTAACCGCTCTAGTGTTGCTCCCTCAACCCCGTAGAGGGCAACACAATGCTCAAATGCAATGAGGATTTCTTCTGTTCTTTCTGCTTTTACACTAGGCCTGGCCACCAGCAACTCCAAATACAGTTAATTATCATTGTTGACAATCTACCATTTGATCGATAAAGTGTAAATTATCAAATATGACAATAAACGTATTTGGGCGTCCACCCCTCTAAGTTCTATACTGTTTAGGTGGTAAAACCGTTGGCTGCAGTGCCGTGCCATTGGACGTTAGGCTTCACTAATACTTTGCTGAGATGACAATGATGAAAAGCAATCTCCCTATTCAACTCGTAGTAACAAGTTTAATTATTGGAGCTATCGTTATTTCTGTGTGGTATACGCCGACTATTGATACAACCGATCAGGCTGATGTTACTGAGCCAAACAAGACTGGGCTGCGTGCAGAAATGGAGGCTTCAAAAACGGCGAGTGAGCACGTTGTTGCTGCTGTTGAGAAAGAACGAATGGTTAAAGTAAGTCATGTAACTAAACCTGCGACTATTTTCGAAATGCTAACAAGTATCACAATAGTGGGTGTGGAAGCATCTATTAACATGCAATCAGCTGCAGCAATGGAACGAGAAGTTAGTGCGCTTTGGCAACAGTTCAGGGAAAAAGAGGCGCTACATCAAAATGTTAATTGGGCAAGTAAGCCAAAAATATACGCTCATTACCATGGTTTTAATCAAGCTGTTACAGAGGCTGTATTATCTATTGGTTATTCATTGGATGCGCTTCAGCTATCCAGTTTTGAAAATAAGCACTCAGTACCTTCGAACAAATATCAGATTAAACGCAATGTAAGTCAGTCAGAACTTATATTGCAGTGGCAATCAATTAAATACCCTGTAAGTGATGTCGTTGAGCGATATGCGCTAGATAGCAGCGGTGATATTACACAGATTGATTTCCTTTACGCACAATAATTCTCGTTCTCGTTTTAGTACTCGTTTTAGTATTACAGGTGACTTATGGTTGAATATCTCAGCACATTGCTCTCAGAAGAATACGTTCAGTATTTAGATACATGGCTAAACGATTGGGGGTTTACTGTTTCGTTAGCGGTACTTGCGATTGAATTTATACGCCAAATGATTTTGCGTACTTTGACGTGGAATATCATAGGAGATGCAGTTACTAATTACATTACACTAGCGATGTTTTTTGGATTGAATTATTTGATGATCATTACCTTCTATATCGCTGGGTTTTATTTGGTATACGAGTACTTTAGCGTAATGCATCTTCCGATAAATGGTTGGACGATATTGGCAGCGGTTGTTATCGCAGACTTGATATATTATTGGGAACATCGGTTTATGCACCGATGTGGTATAGGGTGGGCAACTCATACTGTTCATCATAGTTCACCCTATTTTAATATTTCTGTGGCTTATCGTTTTGGGCCTTTGGATGGAGTAATGCCTTTCTTTTTTCATATCCCTATGGCAATGCTGGGGTTTAATCCAATTATTGTTTTCTTCGCTGAAGCCTTTGTTCAGCTTTACCAGGCTTTACTTCATACGGAAGTAGTTAAGAAATTACCACGGCCTTTTGAGGCAATATTTAACACTCCATCACATCACCGTGTTCATCATGGATCAAACCCTGAATACATCGATAAAAACTATGCTGGGATATTCATTGTTTGGGACAAGATGTTTGGAACATTTGCTGAAGAGAAGGATAAAGTCATTTACGGAATCACAACACCTCTCGATTCGATAAACCCATGGACGGTATTTACACATGGGTTAAAAAAATTAGCGATTCAGGTGTGGGAAGCAAATGGTTTTATCAATAAAATAAATTACATTATCAAACCACCGGGATGGGAGCCAAAAGAAAAGGTGGAGTAGATACTCTTGTATGACATTCAACGGTCAACATTGCACGACTCAACATCAATGCTATCGGTTAGCGTTTTTATTGATTGCTGCTTCTATGATGAGCTGATTCTTATTCTCTCTTAGAAATAACTAAATAAGTTTTTATAAAAATCCAATAATCCGGAGGGTATACCTATGCCTTGTATTTGCATAAAACCATCTAAAACTACCATGTTACTATGTGTTTCGTTCATCGTTACAATGCTAACGGGGTGCGCAGGAGGAGGGCAGGATGGCGGTCCCCCTGGTGGTGGGGGCGATAATGTAAAAAATGAGCGAAAGCACTATGTGAATTTCGAATCTGTTGCTGTCCGCCCGATTGCTACTTCTCCTAATGGGAAGCGTGTCTATATTACAAACACGCCAAACCAGTCATTGGAAATTTTTGAATTTAACGTGTCAGGTGAACTTGAGTACTTAAGTGCCGTAAGCGTGGGTATAGAGCCTGTCGCTGTTGCGGTTCGTGGCAATGGCGACGCTTGGGTGGTCAATCATTTGTCGGACTCTGTGAGTATTGTTGCTTTTGATAAAGAGGTGCCTTACGTGCGACAAACGCTGCTGGTCGGGGACGAACCAAGCGATATTGTTTTTGCAAAAAATCGGGCATTTATTACTACTGCTCATCGAGGGCAGCAGAGGAATCATACTTCGTTAAAGGGGGTTTCTGGTGCTGGTGATCCCCAGCTACATTCTGCCGATGTATCGAGAGCAGATGTGTGGGTATTTGATGTTGATAATACCGGCGGAGGAATTGGCGGCATTCCTGTTAAAATTATTGAACTGTTTGGCGATACACCAAGGGCGTTAGCGGTGACGCCGGACGAAGAGATGGTTTATGTTTCTATTTTAAACTCTGGGAACCAGACAAGTGTCGTCCACGAGTCGGTCATGTGCTATGGGTTCGAAGATGATGAGCTAGGAAGTAAACCTTGCCAGGTGTTAGATAAAAAAACCTCCCCTAACGGACTGGCTAACGGCATGTTACCCGGTGGTAGAACGGCGCCAGGAGTCAATAAGGACGGCGTGCCGCAACCTTGGACATCTATGGTTGTTAAGTATGACAATGAATCTGGAGAGTGGCGTGATACCAAGGGGCGTAATTTTAGTAATGGTATTCGCTTTTCTTTATCGGATAACGATGTGTTCTCTATCGACTCTAACACGCTCAACATGAAGCAAGCCTACCGACATGTTGGAACAACGTTATTTAATATGGCGGTAAACCCTAACAGCGGCAGTGTGTACGTTAGCAATACTGAGGCGAATAATGCGACTCGATTTGAAGGGCCCGGTATCGTTGGAGGGTCAACGGTACAAGGCAATATTGCACGTACTCGAATTACCGTTATTAAACCAACGGAAAATAGGGTAACTCCCCGAGCGTTAAATCGGCATATTCCTTACGAGGTGCTTAAATCTGACAGCGCTATAAAGCAGCACTCGATTGCAAACCCTAC
>CAJXZM010000124.1 GCA_913063125.1 uncultured Gammaproteobacteria bacterium
TCTATTAGTGATATGAATGAGCAGATAGCGTCAGCAGTAGAGCAGCAAACAACGGCGGCGGACAATATCAGTGCTAGCTTGAATCGAATGAGTGAGTCAACAATCGACTCAACCCGCCACAATGAGGATCTGCAGCGCTTAAATCAGGAAATGGAAAGCGCTATTTCCGAGCTTGATACCGGTATTCAGCGCCATATAGGTTAACGTGGATGACAATATTACAGGTGTAATGATAGGTTAACATTATCACAAGTAGAAAGGGCGCCAGTTGGCGCCCTTTCTACTTCCTAGACTCGTCTCATTCCCTTATAATACGCCCTCATTTATACCCTTCTGAATTTCATCGACAGCCAATCCGAGATCAACATGCTAGAACTGCGTGGCGCACCTGCTTTATCCTCATTTCGTTGTAATAAATTACTTGCCGAGCTTCAACAGGCATTACCTCAAATCACAAGCTTATATAGTGAGTTTATGCACTTTGCTGATGTACAAGGTGATTTGTCCGGTGCCGATAATGCTGTGCTTAGTCGGCTGTTGAAATATGGCCCTAGTGTTGATGTGTGTGTGCCTAAAGGAACCTTGGTGTTAGTTACACCTAGGCCGGGTACGATTTCACCTTGGTCAAGCAAGGCGACCGATATTGCACATAATTGTGGGCTGACGGCGATTAAGCGACTTGAGCGGGGTATTGCTTATTACGTTGAAATCAATGGAGAGCTATCGGCAGGCGAGACTGCCCAATTGGCTTCATTGTTACATGATCGAATGGTTGAGGTGGTTTTTAGTTCTGTATCAGATGCAGAGGCGCTGTTTGTTCAGCATGAGCCCAAGCCACTTTCTAGCGTGGATATTTTAGAGGGTGGGCGAGACGCACTGGTAAAAGCCAACTCAGAGCTTGGCTTGGCCTTAGCAGCAGATGAGATCGATTATCTGGTTGAGAGCTTTGTTGGCTTAAAGCGGAACCCTTCTGATGTTGAGCTAATGATGTTTGCTCAAGCAAACTCGGAGCATTGCCGACATAAGATTTTTAATGCGGATTGGACTATTGACGGCGAAGTGCAAGATAAGTCGCTGTTTAAAATGATCAAAAACACATACGAGTGTCATTCTAACGGCGTGTTGTCCGCATATAGTGATAATGCCGCGGTAATGGCAGGGGCTACTGCAGGGCGTTTTTTTCCGAATGCAGAATCGAAAGAATACCAGTACAACCAAGAACCAATACATATATTGATGAAGGTTGAAACTCATAATCACCCAACGGCTATTGCGCCATATGCTGGTGCGGCAACAGGTTCTGGTGGTGAGATTCGCGACGAGGGTGCTACGGGGCGTGGTTCAAAACCTAAGGTCGGGTTAACCGGGTTTACGGTTTCTAACTTAAATATACCCGGCTATAACCAGCCATGGGAAGTTGCTTATGGGAAGCCTGGGCGTATTGTTTCTGCGTTAGATATTATGATCGAGGGGCCTCTTGGTGGTGCTGCATTTAATAATGAATTTGGTCGACCTAATATCAATGGGTATTTTCGAACGTATGAGCAACTTGCGCCAGGTCTGAACGGTGACGAGGTTCGTGGTTACCACAAACCCATCATGCTTGCGGGTGGTTACGGAAATATTCGTGATGAGCATGTGCAAAAAGGGGATATTCCCGTAGGGGCCAAGCTGATTGTGCTGGGTGGCCCTGCCATGTTGATTGGTCTAGGCGGTGGTGCTGCCTCATCAATGGCAACGGGTTCTAGTCATGAGGATTTAGATTTTGCTTCCGTACAGCGTGAGAATCCAGAGATGGAACGTCGCTGCCAGGAAGTTATTGATGCTTGTTGGCAGCTTGGGGAAACAAACCCTATAGCCTTTATTCATGATGTTGGTGCTGGCGGGTTGAGTAATGCGATGCCTGAACTCGTCGGTGATGGCGGTCGTGGTGGTGCGTTTAATCTACGAGCCATTCCAAATGATGAACCTGGTATGTCTCCGGTAGAAATCTGGTGTAACGAATCCCAAGAACGGTACGTTATGGCGGTTGCTCCAGAAAATCTCGAGACGTTTGAGGCCATCTGCCAGCGAGAGCGTTGTCCTTTTGCTGTCATCGGTGATGCCACTGAAGAGTTGCATTTGGGTTTAGCGGATGAGCATTTTGATAATAACCCGGTTGATTTGCCGATGTCAGTATTGTTTGGCAAACCTCCTAAAATGCACAGAAAGGTCACGCGGGCGAAGGCGAACTTAATTGCATTTGATGATACGGGTATTGAGCTAGTTGATGCTATTTATCGTGTATTACGTTTGCCCGCGGTCGGCAGTAAAAGTTTCTTAATCACCATTGGTGATCGGTCTATTACTGGTTTGGTGACGCAGGATCAAATGGTTGGGCCATGGCAGGTGCCAGTAGCCAATGCTGCGGTAACGACATCCACTCTTGATACCTTTGCTGGTGAAGCCATGTCTATGGGTGAAAGAACCCCTGCGGCATTGATCAATGCCCCTGCATCGGGCCGAATGGCTATTGGTGAATCTATTACCAATATTGCCAGCGCGAACATCGCAGCGTTATCAGATTTATGTTTGTCCGCGAACTGGATGGCAGCGGCAGGATACAATACAGAGGACGAGGCGTTATACGACACAGTGAAAGCCGTGGGAATGGAGATGTGCCCAGAATTGGGTATTACGATACCCGTGGGCAAAGATTCTATGTCGATGCGTACAGTGTGGGATGAGGGGGATGAGAAAAAATCGGTTACATCACCGCTATCACTCATAATCACCGCTTTTGCCCCTGTGCTCGATGTGCGTAAAACGGTTACACCACAGTTAAAAACCGACAAAGGTGATACGCAGTTGTTGTTGGTTGATTTGGGTAACGGTAAAAACCGTTTAGGTGCTACGGCGTTGGCTCAGGTGTTTAATCAGCTTGGGAATGAATGTGCCGATGTTGAACAGCCTGCGCAATTAAAAACATTTTTTGATGCGATACAAACACTACAAAATGACAATACATTGCTGGCTTATCATGACCGCTCTGATGGCGGTTTGTGGGCAACGGTATGTGAAATGGCATTTGCTGGGCATATCGGTGTAACCATAGACTTAACGGCGTTAACGGCAAATTCGAATATCTTGTCAGTATTGTTTAACGAAGAGTTGGGAGCTGTACTTCAAGTCCCTGCCTCTGATGCCGATAATATTGTTGCAAGCATGAGTGCCAGCGGATTGGCTGTTAGTGTGATTGGTTCTCTTACATCAACGGATACTGTTGTTGTTACGATGGATGGCAATGAGGTTATTAGTGAATCTCGTATCACCCTACAACAAACTTGGACAGAAACAAGTTATCAGATTCAAAGCTTACGAGATAATAGTGAGTGTGCAACGCAGGAGTTTGACAGTATTGCGAAAAACGAACCGGGGATCTCTCCAGTTGTAACCTTCGATGCACAAGACGATATTACGGCCTCATTAGCCGACGAGGCTCGACCAAAAGTTGCCATCTTGCGAGAACAAGGTGTTAACGGTCAGATTGAAATGGCGGGTGCTTTTGATAAAGCAGGATTCTCCAGTATCGATGTGCATATGAGTGATATCTTGTCCGGGCGAGTAACCTTGACGCAGTTCTCTGGACTGGTTGCTTGTGGTGGGTTCTCTTATGGGGATGTGCTGGGTGCCGGAGAAGGTTGGGCAAAATCCATTTTGTTTAATGCAGTAGCGCGAAAACAGTTTGAGGAATTCTTTGCTCGCACAGATACCTTTGCTTTAGGTATTTGTAATGGTTGCCAAATGTTATCCAATCTACATGAGTTGATTCCAGGCACTGAGCATTGGCCGCATTTTGTACGCAATATGTCAGAGCAGTTTGAAGCGCGAGTTGCCACGGTTGAAATTCAATCTAGCAATTCAGTGTTTTTGAAAGGCATGGAAGGTTCTCGTTTGCCGATAGCGATTGCTCATGGAGAAGGGCGAGCAGAGTTCTCATCTGATGCTGCATTAACGGCGATAGAAGCAGCCCAGCAAATTGCCATTCGTTATGTTGATAATAATGGTCAAGTAACGGAGACTTATCCGCAAAACCCTAATGGATCGCCAGGAGGTGTTGGTGGATTGTGTTCGGCTGATGGGCGAGTGACCATTATGATGCCGCATCCTGAACGTGTTTACCGAACGGTTCAAAATACCTGGGCTCCAAGTGGCTGGGGTGAAGATGGCCCGTGGTTGAGAATGTTTAGAAATGCACGAGTGTGGGTAGGCTAACATTCGGCGTAGACTTGAACTAAGAGCAGCTTAGGCCTTAGGGGGTTGAATCGTCACCATGGTAAAAATTGCATTTTTCGTACCAGAAGATCACAAGGAAGTGGTGAAAGCCGCAATGTTTGCTGTGGGTGCTGGCAAGATTGGTAATTACGACCAATGCTGCTGGGAAGTTGAGGGTGAGGGACAATTTCGTCCGCTTAATGGTGCTGACCCATTTCTGGGTGCTGTTGGTGCACTTGAGCGTGTTAAAGAGTTTAAGGTAGAAATGGTCTGTGCTGATGGTGTCGCAAGTTCTGTGGTTCAGGCGTTAAAGCAAGCTCACCCGTATGAGGAGCCTGCTTATGATGTTGTTGTGCTTCTTGATATATAGCCTTTCTTGAAATATTGTCCAGGCTTTGCATGATGGGTTTATTTGTTCCCAAAGTTTACGACATTACTTTTTTCATTGGTGTAAGTGTTAGTTGTCATAGGTTTCCCTAGAGGGAGCCACTTAAGTAATTTATCTTTGAGCTCATCCAAAGAAACGGGTTTGCTCATGTAATCATTCATTCCGGACTGTAAACAGCGATCTCTATCTTTTGACATTGCATTGGCAGTGACTGCAATGATAGGTACAAGGCTTTTAACATTGGTTAATTGTCGAATGTTTCGAGTGGCTTCAAAGCCGTTCATTATTGGCATTTGACAGTCCATTAGAATGATATCAATATCATTTTCGTCAAGCTTGTTTATACCGTCCTCTCCATTTATTGCACATATAACAGAAAAGCCAAGTTTTTTAAGCGTTGTTTTTAATACGAGTTGGTTGACCTTGTTGTCTTCGATTACAAGGGCTGTTTTTCCCAATGCCAGGTCTTCTATTTTGTATGATACTTTCGAGGCGGGGACTGTTAATGTTTTGGTGTATTCAAACTCAGCAGTAAAGGTAAATATTGACCCTTGCGAAGGAATTGACTCGTAGGTTAATTCGGCGTCTAACAAATTGGCAGTTTGCTTGGCGATAGCAAGACCTATTCCTAAGCCACCATGTCCTCGATGGAATGAACTGTCTGCTTGAGAAAAACGCTCGAATATTTCGCTGCCTAGCGTTTTAGGTATACCAATACCTGTATCTTCAATTTTAAAGGTAAGTTTTATTTTTTTGTTCGTTTTGTCTAGAGAATCTAAATCAATTGCAAGGCGAATATAACCACACTCAGTAAACTTAATCGCATTGTCAATTAGGCTAACAAGTACTTGTGTTATTTTTCGTTGATCTCCCAATACTAATGATGGTACATCTTCATTTATTTCCACCATAAACGTTAGATGTTTATCCTGGCATTGTGGCGTGAAGTATTCATCTAAAAATTGAGTGACTTTTTGCAGTTGGAATGGGTGACGTTCAACTATGGCTTCGTTTGATGACAGTTCGGTATAACTTAAAACGCTGTCGATAAGCAGCATCATATGGCTTGCTGAACGATCCGCACTATGGATAAAGGGTTTTTGGGATGTAAGGTCTTTTTCATTTTTTACGTGGTTTATGGAGTTAATAATACCGTTCATTGGAGTGCGAAGTTCATGGCTAATCGTAGCAAGAAACTCATCTTTAATTTCATGGCTTTCAATTAAGGCATCATTGACTTGTTGTAATGCAAGTTTTGCCGTTTTTTCCATTTTGATTTTATCGTGTTGCATGCGACTTAAACGGTCGGCCAGTGTCCAGGATAAAATGATAACTTCAAGTGTTGATCCAATGATGAGAGCGTTGGTAGTGAATGTCGTTGCGGGTAGTAATCCAGCTGTTGTTGCTCCGTACACTAACGCACCTAAGAGAAATGAAAACCATGCCAGAATAAAAAACTTTGCAGTGTCATACCCTTGTATCGCAAGCCTAATGCCTATAAATATACCAAATGTAGACATCGACATACCTAATATCAGAACAACTTTGAGGCTGGCGGCGTAAGGTAATGCCGCAGTGGCAAAAAGACTGAGTGTCGCCAGTGCTATGAATGCTTGAATGATTTTGTGCCCATACGGCGTCGTATTCTTCGTATTGAGTACATTGGCGGTAAAAATAAGAGCAAACACTTCAGTAAGAAGAATGGAGAAAATAAGGAATTGGTTATTAAACCAGGGTAATGATGGCCATATAAATTCCGCCCCGAACCCAGTTAGTGTTGATTGCAATATTGTGTGTGCTGAAATGTAGCAAACATAAAACAAATAACTGATATCTTTAATTGAAATATAGATGCAGAAGTTATAGATAACCATTAGCAGCATAATGCCAAAATAAATACCCATGATTAGCAGGTATTTACGATTGTTTTCTTCATAGTAAGTGGGGTCCCATAATATTATCGGAACGCGAACACTACCCTCTGATTGCACACGAATAATCACCAGTTTTTTTTCATTGGCGGTGAAATGAATAGGGAATAAGTAGCTGCTATCCTGTTTGGGGCGAACGTTAAAAGGTTTGTTGTCTCCGGCCTGCATGAGTTCTCGAGTGCCGCTAGAGGAAATAACGTAAACATCAACGTTATCTAATGGTGGGTATGATATTTCGAGTAGCCGACGTATACCTTGTGATGCTGATGGGTTGTGAAAAGGTTGAACAAACCAGAAGGCTGATGTGGTCATGCCTTTGTTAAAGGTGTCGGAGGTTGTTTTGTAATTCCCGTAATAATGACCTGATAGAATGTCATCAACACTGTAGAGCGCATCGGCATCTTCAAGGTATTGTATTTTTCCATCCAAACTAAGCATGCCATCAACAGTGGAAACATTTATGGAGGTTGTAGGCAGATCGGGTTGGCTAACGGCAAAAGCAGGTAGGTGGAAAAAGATACTAACGATAATGGTGAGAAGGAATGTCGAAGTTGAAGCGTTACGTATCAATTAACCACCTTAGTTGATTGCTGAGTCTGCTTGAAAGTGTAGCAGCCGTATAAAACGCTGGTAGTGGCTCTTGGTGATGATATGTAATTAGGATGTGATTAAATGTTCACCCGCTTTGTCGCGGTAGTTGTTGATGCTGTGTAAGTTGTTGGAGGGGAAAAGAAAAATGCTCGGCAAATACTATTGCGTATCTAATGTGGTGATTATGTAAAAATGTGACCTGGCACTCGTTTTTGCAGGGTGTGCGTATCTGAGGCGGCGAATATGATGTTATGTCTGTGGCTTGGGGGCGCGCTGAAAACCTTGGATGCTTTCAATGTGAGTTTCGAACACATTGCTTTTTCGGTCATTGAAATACCGTTTCAGGGTTAATCCGATGGTGGGGAAAGCAAGTTCAGCCCAGGGGATTTCGTCTTCAGAAAAAAGCTGTGATTCAAGGCTTTCCTGGCCTACTCCATATTTACCGTCAACGACAGTGCCGCGATAAAACATATATACCTGGTTAATGTGGGGAAGGTCGTACAGGGTATATAGCCCTGCAATATCAATGTTTGCTTCAGCCTCTTCCCATGTCTCTCTTTCCGCAGCTTGTTGCGTGGTTTCACCATTTTCCATAAAACCAGCGGGCAGCGTCCAGAAACCTAAGCGAGGCTCGATTGCCCGCCGACAAAGTAGCACTTTGCCTTCATAAATTGGCAGCGTTCCTGCGATGATACGGGGATTTTGATAATGAATTGTGCCGCAATCATCACATACATGGCGGTCCCTGTTGTCTCCTTCCGGAATCAATAGCGTAATATTGCCACCACAACTGCTGCAGAACTTTATGGGTATGTGCATGGTTACCGATATTTTTTAAAGGTTGGTTTCTTTGAGGAATACTAAGAGTATTAGTGAGGGAGTATAACAGAGGATGTTGCTAAATTGTCTAAGTGAATAGCGGAAAGTTACGTAACCAGCGACTATTCACTTAGTATGATGGGTTAAAAATGGAGCTTAGGCGCGACGAAAAGGTAGTACCGTGGCTAATTCTGGAGTATCCGGTATTTCTTCACCAAACAGTGCGTTGTGGCCTGATGTATCAGTCGCGTCATTTAAGGCGTAACGCAGGCTATCAAATGAGTCATGCATCATACCAGATAAAGAAATGCATGCCGCCATAGGGCTCTTAGCTTTGCGTCGCTCCATATCGATACGGAATTGTAGGCCTCGTAGTTTCCTTCTATATTCGCTGGGGGCGTCGTGTATAATTTTCTCGCACCATTGAATGCGTAATTCCTCCAATTTATCAGGGTTACTTTGCGCTAATCGGAGCATTTCTTCAAAATCAAGTAAGTCTATCATCTCTGTATCCTACTGTTTACGGACTAACGGCTTATGTTAGTCAAATATCTGCTGCAATTAGCCAAGGCAGAGACAGTGCTTGGTGGCAGCGAACGGTTGAGTAAAAATAGTTTATGTAAATCATTAAAAAAATTTGCATATTGAAGAATATATACTATCGCATTTTTGGTTGTTGCGTAATCTTGACCTTTTGATGGAAATATGACCTACATATCGTTATTAATAACGATCTAGTTATAACTTCTTGGCTTAGGCTTGTAAAACAGCAGCTTAGGGTGCTTACCGAGTTAGGTAAGGGGTTTCGTGTTGTTTTGTAAGTGGATATATCATTTATTCATATTGAATAAAAAAACGTTCAGAAATCACCCTGCTTACAGAGTGAGCGTGGTATGTAGGGCCATATAGAACAAAGGGTTATACCTGTTCCAGTGTTAAAGGAAGTAAATTCGCGAACGAAGGTCGCTTAGGGGTAAAATCAAGAATCTCTACAGTGATGTAACGCAAGGATTGACTGTTTGATAAAGAAAATACGAAGCCAATTAGTATCGACCACAGAGGCCTCTATCGATGTAGGCATTTCAGATAGTGAAAATGAGGCAGCAGTATTGATAGCAATCACCGACTGCGATCATTCGCCGTCGATGGTGTTAACGCGCAGGGCATCTCATATGAACAGCCACGCAGGTGAGGTTGCTTTTCCTGGTGGAAAGGTTGAGCCCGCGGATGATGACCTAATTGTAACGGCATTGCGGGAAAGCTATGAAGAGATAGGGTTGCCGATTGAAGTGGTTGATATAATCGGGGCACTGCCTTCGGCAACATCAAAGTTTGGACTTCAGGTGACACCTTTTGTTGGCGTGATACCGAACGATGTAGTGTTGCAGGCGAATGAAGAAGAGCTCGATAGTATATTTTATGTGCCTTTGCAGTTTTTTCTCGATAATAAGCCGTCCAATGACTATGAAGTAAGTTTTCGTGGTGTCGATTATATCGTGCCTTGTTATCGGTATGAAGACTACGTGATATGGGGACTAACGGCCTACTTTATAGGCGACTTCCTTAATCGTGTATATGACTTGGGGCTGGATTTATCTATGGCGAGAAGCCATGTGAAGAAGGTATAAGTCGAAGGTATAGATCGAATGTGTAAAAAGAATAAGAAGTAGAATGAGAAACAGCGAAGATAAACCCAATCAGACTAAATAAGTAGGAGTGCAAAAATGATTTACCGATTAGGGGAAAAGAAAGTACAGCTCAATGGCGATAATCACTTTATCGCGGATAATGCCACGGTGATAGGTTCTGTCACATTAGAAAATGACACAAGTGTTTGGTTTAATGTTGTTATTCGTGGTGATAATGACCCAATTACCATCGGAGAAGGTACCAATATTCAAGATGGTTCAGTGTTGCACACGGACGCAGGTATTCCTATGGCAATTGGTGAGCATGTAACCGTGGGCCATAAAGTTATGTTGCACGGATGTACGATAGGAGATAACACGCTAATTGGTATTAATGCCGTTGTGCTAAATAGCGCTGTTATTGGGAAAAATTGCATTATTGGTGCAAATTCGTTAATACCCGAAGGAAAAGTGATACCGGATAATTCACTAGTGATGGGGTCGCCAGGAAAAGTGGTTAAACAGATAACAGATGGGCATGCCCAGATTATTAAAATGAGTGCATTACATTATGTGGAAAATGCAAAACGTTATCAGCGTGACCTAGAAATAGATGAACGTTTTGAGTGTTAATGTTAAAGCAGATTTGGTTAAAAAAGGTTTGGTTAAAACAGATTTAATTAAAAGAGTTGTATGGTCGTGGAAGATAAAGAAGTAGATAAAAAAGATGATGACGTTAAAGAAGAAATCGTTATCTCACCCTGTTGCGGTGTTTGTGCGTTAGATGATGACGATATTTGTATTGGTTGTTTACGCTCAGGTGTGGAGATTACTCAATGGGGTAGAGAAAACGCTGACGGTAAACGAGCAATACTACAGAATGTGGAAGAACGTTACAGAAAACAATATTCTTAATGCTGGGGGGCAAATTATGGTTTCAATAGGAACACCACTGAGTAATGGTGCAACGCGGGTATTATTATGCGGGGCAGGGGAGTTGGGCAAAGAAGTTGCTATAGAATTGCAGCGACTGGGAGTGGAAGTTATTGCAGTGGATCGGTATGAAAATGCCCCTGCTATGCAAGTTGCCCATCGCTCCTACGTTATCTCAATGTTAGATGGGGATGCGTTACGTCAAGTTATAGAAAAAGAACAGCCTCACTATATTGTCCCTGAAATTGAAGCTATTGCCACAGATACTCTGCTTGAGCTTGAAGCTGAAGGTTTTACTGTGATACCTACAGCAAAAGCTGCAAAGTTAACGATGAATCGAGAAGGTATTCGACGATTAGCGGCAGAAGATCTGGGGTTGCAAACATCCCCTTTCCAATTTGCCGACACAAAGGCGCAATTTTTACAGGCCATTGAGGCGATTGGTTTTCCATGTGTCGTTAAACCAATTATGAGTTCATCGGGCAAAGGACAAAGCACGCTAAAAGCACAAGGGGATGTGGCGTCCGCTTGGGAATATGCACAAGAAGGAGGTAGGGCGGGAGCTGGGCGAGTTATTGTGGAAGGCTTTATTGATTTTGATTATGAAATCACGCTGCTAACCGTACGACATTGTTCATATACCGCTACAGAAGAAGGAACCACGACAGTTGGTAATGCGACAACCTTTTGTGAGCCGATAGGGCACAGGCAAGAGGCTGGCGATTACAGAGAGTCATGGCAACCGCAAGCGATGACAGAAAAGGCAAAGTGCGCAGCGCAAGAAATGGCTAAAACAGTAACGGATGCCTTGGGTGGTCGCGGTATTTTTGGCGTTGAACTTTTTGTTAAAGGTGATGATGTTATCTTCAGTGAGGTATCCCCTCGACCGCATGATACCGGGTTGGTTACGTTGATCTCACAGGATTTGTCAGAGTTTGCGTTACATGCGCGCGCAATATTAGGATTGCCAGTGCCAACAATTCGTCAATATGGACCAGCGGCATCCGCTGTGATTTTGGTAGAAGGCGCGTCGCAGAATATTCGTTACCCAGAATTACAAAATGCATTAACGTTCCCCGATACGCAATTACGATTATTTGGTAAACCTGAAGTGGATGGTGCACGACGAATGGGGGTGGCATTGGCGTTGGGTGATGATATTCATCATGCTGTTGAAAAAGCAAAAAAATCTGCGAATGCGATAAATCCTGAGTTGTTATAAGTGAAGCTAAGTAAGAATTACTAATGATGGAAATGGAATGCTAATGAGCGAAGCGTTAAATAAATCTGGAACGACACTGTCTGCCGTTTTGGTTGCATTTACACTTTTATGCGTTGCAAATGCAAATGCAAATGCAAATGCAAATGCGCAAGAATTTATTAGAGCCGATATCGATACCATAAAAAATCGAAATAGCACAAATGTTAGAGACTTACCGGCGCTTGTAAATCGAAATCAGTTATATGTGCAGTTTACGGGAGCTGGCGGTGTTTACATGGCGACTCAACGTGTGGCCTTAATGGCGGACCCTTTTTTCTCCAACCCTGGTCTTAGAGATTTGGTACTACTTAACGATCTTACGCCCGATAATGCAGCTATTGATCAATGGTTGCCTCCCACAGAAAATGTGGCGGGTGTCATTGTAGGGCATGGCCATTATGATCACTTGATGGATGTGCCTGCTATCTTGCCTCTGCTTCCTGCTGATGCAAAAGTGTTTGCCAGTGAAACGGCTAATCATATGGTTGCTGCTTCCATTCCAGCTGCGCGAAGAGTTGACCTTAATCGGTCAATGGCATCGGCAACACAGCGTGGAGAGTGGGTGCAGTTAAATTCAAACATGCGCATTTTGGCTATTGAATCGGAACACTCTCCCCACGTTGCGGGTATTGTATTTGTTAATGATGTATTGACAGAAGATAGCGCTTCACTGCCTGCTGATGCATTGGAATGGCAAAGTGGCACAACGTTATCTTACGTGATTGATTTTCTAGAAAGTGGCGATGTTGAAAGTACAAATACTGAAAATGCCGATATTGAGAATGATGATGTTCGTGTTCAATACAGGGTGTTTTTTCAATCATCGACCAGTGGTTACCCTCTAGGTGCGCCGCCCAAATGGTTGAATGATGATGGCGTGCCCGTTGACCTTGCCGTGCTGTGTATGGCAAATTTCGATAGCGTTGATAACTATCCCTTCGGTGTGTTAGATCAGCTGAAACCAAAAAACATATTGTTGACACACTGGGAAGCATTTTGGGAATCTTATACCCCTAATGAAGCCTCCGTTTTGCCAGGTTTAGATATCACTAAATTTATTGCACAAGTGAAAACAGCAGTCCCAGCAAGTACCACTATTTATTTACCGCAGCTTGGAGGTGCTATTACGCTGAAAAAATAGAGTGTTGATGTATTAACAATATATTCTTATCGTAAAAGAAGGTAGAGCTGTTGGCGACAGAAAAGCGACGTCTACTTTGATGTCAGTGAATTTGTTGTGGCGCACTGCCTTTTTTACTTTGATATTGCCTTCCGTTCTGATGCTATCCCCTATTTGGTAGATATTTTCCCCCTTGTTTTTCCCATATGCTATTGGTCAATAATATGATTATGGGTATGAGGCGTGGGTTCCTAAATGGATATGATGAAAATAAAAATAGTACGAGGGCTGTTGGCTGGCGTTTTACTTGTGGCGTTAACGGGGTGTGAGTATATTGATGATATTCCTGTCGGAGCTCGTTATATTGCAAAAAATATTTGTAGTGGATTGTTTGTATCTGGGTATGACGAAGATCTTCTAGTCAATGATTACGTAACCTCAATTGTTCCTCAATTAAAATCGATTTGGAATATCAATATTGATAAGCAGGCTAAGCAGGTTACCGTTTCAGATAAGCTCTTTAAGCAACATTATCAAGCATTGTCGGTATATAGAGAGGGCCTGGGTTGTGTTAATCAGCGAGATGAAACGGCAGCAGAGCTGCGTAATCAGGTAGATTTTCCGTTGAGAGGTAAGGTACTGCTAAATAAACCGTGGCCCTTCGGGTGGGCTGGTGTTGATGCCTCCTCTGTGAATGAGAGTGTGTTGGTCGAGCTGTCAGCGTTGCTTGATCAAGAATTCATTAACCCTGATGGAAAAGTGAAACATACAACGGGGGTTGCTATCGTTAAAAACGGTAAGCTAATTATGGAACGTTATGCGGGAGGGTTAACGTCCCATGCCGCCGTGAAAGGTTTCTCTATGTCCAAGAGTCTGGTAAATGCGTTAGGAGGTGTTTTATATGACAAGGGCGCGCTTGAACTTGACGCGCCGTTGGCGTTTGATGAATGGGAAGGTACGGATAAAAACTCGATAACATTTCGACATCTTGCTCATATGTCCAGTGGTTTGAAATATACCGAGCGAGCAATAGGCGATGATAATGATCAGGGGCTACTGCTTTATGGAAAACAGCAGCCTTTTGATTTTATGACAGGGAAATCACTGATAGCGACACCAGGAGAGGTGTATAACTATTCCAGTGGAGATAACTTATTGGCTGCTCGCAAATTGCAAAACTTGATGGGTGGTATGGAAAATAGTTACCGCATTATTAGAGATGACCTATTCCATAAAATTGATGTGACGAGTGCATTGGTTGAGCATTCTGGCGATGGATATATGTTGGCACCAGAGTCCTTAATGTTGTCAGTGCGAGATTGGGCGAGGTTTGGTTGGTTGTATAATAACCGAGGTCGCTGGGGCGATGATCAGGTGTTATCTGAGGAATGGATTGATTACAGCTTAACGCCTGCTGAGACCAATGAGTCCTATGGCGCATTTTTATGGTTGAATACTGGGCAGTGGTTTTTCGAAGACTTGCCCCAGGACACCATTGCATTTGTGGGAGCATTGGAACGTTATGTGATCATTATTCCATCGCTGAATATTGTTGTTGTGAGAGTTGGCTTTTCTCATGACAGAGATACGGTTGATATCAATGTTTTTGTTAAAAGTATTGTGGACGTATTGTCTGGAGTGGTTCCGCTTAAGGCTGAGTGATGCTTTTTTGAGTGTTTATTGGTAATAGGATGTGAATATTTGCCTTTATCCGACTGTCTTCAGGGTAGATTTCAGAAATGTTATCTATAATAATGAGATAATCTGGGGACTGTCATGGTGGGCAGTGGCAAATTGACACAGGAATAATATCGATGAGTGGAAACGGATATGCTCAAGCTGGAATTTAAAGACCGTAGGCAGCCGGGGGTTTGGTTGGTGGAATCGGTGTTTTCGATTGGTTCAGGTTCAAAAAATCACTTAGTAATTGATGATGATTCTGTTGGTGAAGCGCACGCAGAAATCCGACTTGTTGATGGTCAGTTATACCTTAATGATTTGGGAAGCTATAAAGGCACCTTTGTTGGAGGGCAGAAAATTAATGATAACTTTCAGCTTCGTTCGGGTGATTTTATTAATGTTGGTCGTGTTGAACTTGAAATTAGTGACCCCAAGACTCGACCTGCTACGTTAGGCGCAACGAAGGCTAAATCTGATTGGTCGCTCACTGCAATTGGCGGTGACATGCAGGGTCGAACCATTATGATTCATGGCTCTATGACGTTTGGTCGATCCTCTAACTGCGACATTATTATTGATGGTGAATATATGTCTCGCCGCCACGCGGAGCTGTCCTTGAAAGGGGGTGGGGTGCGAATTGTGGATTTAGGTTCCTCCAATGGAACCTGTGTGAATGGCAAGAAGGTGAGTGAGCACCAGCTCAAACCTGGTGATAAGATTAGTTTTGATAAATCAATATTTCTTGTCGCAGGCCCTGTGGGTGAGGTGGCAGCAAGCAATTTTCTGGACGACGATGAAGAGGCAACCATGTTTAGGGCAGTTGCACCGATGCCTAAGGCGCCGCCTAAGATTCAGCCTGTAGCACCTGCTCCGGCAGCGCGTGCAGAAAACAAAGTTTCGGCTGTATCTGACAGGCCTAAGGGGGGTAATGGTAGGGTAATCGTGGGAATTATTGTTGTCTCGGTAGTGGCTGCGGTGGTGGGTTATATGGTGGTTGTTGGGCTCTAGGCTATCTGTTTGGTAGCCTATTGGGTAACTTATTTGGGTTTTATACGTGCTGTTTTTATAACGTTGTCGGTGATTTTTTTGGTTTCTATATGATAGTTGCCAATTTGAATGCAAACGTTGGTTTCTGGTATTGATTCTAGGTGCTCTGTAATAACGCCACTTAATGTTTTGGGCCCATTAACGGGTAGTTTCCAATTCAGGGCTTTGTTGATTTCTCTAATGGTCGCCGCGCCGTCGATGAAATAGGAGTCGTCTTCTTGTAATAAAATGTCTTTGTTTGCCGCAGACATGTCCGTAGTGAATTCACCGACAATCTCTTCCAAAATATCTTCGATAGTGGCGATCCCTTGAACGTCTCCATATTCGTCGACAACAAAACCAAGGCGGCGCTTCGTTTTTTGGAAGTTAACTAGCTGAGTGTGAAGCGGGGTGCCCTCAGGGACAAAATAGGGTTCAACTGCCTGCTGCATAATTGCCGCTTTGTTGAGCTCCGCTGCAAGTAAAAGTCGTGACACTTTGCGTAAGTGTAATATACCGACGGGGTTGTTAAGGTCAGTTTTAAAAACAGGTAAACGAGTATGCTGTGAGGTGCAGAGTAGTTTTATAATGTCATTGATATCATCGTCGAGGTCGATGCCAATCACTTCGTGTTTAGGGATCATAATGTCGTTTACAGTGACTTCTTCTAGATCCAAAATACCAATAAGCATGCCTTTGTGGCGCCCCGGTATCATAGCCCCCGCATCATTAACAACGGACCTTAGTTCTTCCCGGCTTAACTGGTCTGGATTTATATCATTCGCGCTAACCCCAAGAATCCTTAATAACCCGTTGCTTATGATGTTAACTAACCACACGGCAGGGTATATCAGTATCAATAAAGGCTTGAGAAGGTGAGATGCCGGGAATGCGATGCGCTCAGGTTTTAACGCAGCTAACGTTTTTGGTGTTACTTCTGCAAAAACCAAAATGACCAGTGTAAGTAAACCGGTCGCAAGGGCGATGCCGTTGTCTCCCCATAGGCGAATGGCGATGACAGTCGCAATGGATGAGGCGAGAATATTAACAAAATTATTGCCTATTAAGATGACGCCAATAAGTTTGTCTGGTTTCTCCAATAAGCGCTGTACTCTTAGTGCGTTTTTGTTATTGGCTTTGGCTTGGTGGCGTAAGCGATACCGGTTAAGAGACATCATGCTCGTTTCTGAGCTTGAAAAAAATGCTGAGCAGATTATCAGGAAAAATAATATTCCACTTAAGATGGATATGGGTATATCGTCCAAAAAAATTAGCCTGTAACGTTAAAAGTTGACGGTTATTTTATAAGAAAACCGCTTAAAAAAATAGGCTTCAGCAGGGCGGTAGGCCTTAAATGAGGGTTTAGCCTATAAATGTTGCAGCTTAATTTAGCTCAGTAATATCTCCATCACTATTTTACTGCCAAAGAACCCAAGTAAAAGAAGGGAGAAGCCGGCTAATGTCCATTTTACGGCAAACATGCCTCGCCATCCCCATAAATACTTTCCAGCAAGAAGTAAGGCAAAGACACACCAGGATGCGAGTGTAAATAGGGTTTTGTGGGCTAAATGCTGAGCGAAAATATCATCCACATACATAAAGCCGGTAATGATTGCGGCCGAGAGTAGTGCTAGGCCCGTAGAAATAAGATCGAAAAGCGAACTTTCCATTGTTTGTAGGGGGGGGAGCAAATGCAGAATGTCGTGAATATGGCGATGTTTTAGTTGATAGTTTTGGATCCAGATAAATATCGCCTGACACAATGCGAGAGCGATAATGCTGTAGGCAATAATTGATACCAATATGTGGGCAGCCATACCTTTGCTTAAGTGTGATAGTGGGGCTGTTTGATCGGTAAATATGAGGCTGATAATAACAAACAGTGCTGCCAGTGGATACGCGGGAGCAAGTAGAGGTTCTACGTTGCGCCATAATGCATTGCTGGTACCTATAGCAATAATCGTCCAGGCGACCAGTGATGTGGCTGTCACAATGCCAAATTGAAGGCCATTCTCGGTAAAAAGCGTTAAATAAACATTGATTCCGTGCAGAAATACGCCAACAAAGCCAACGGTTCTTGTCGCGGTTCGATTGAGCTGACCACTTTTAATGCCGGTTACTAGTAAATAGGTGGCAATAAGGTAACAAATGGCAGCAAGAGCACCGGTACTGGTGATGATTGTTGTTGCTAAGGTCATTTAATACTCAGATCTCTAATGCGCAGCGCTATAATTACTCACAAAAAGCGAGTTTTATTAGGTTTTTCTAAGTGTCTCACACGACAGGTAAAATTTGAACATGGAATAGCATATCGGTTGTGGTTATAC
>CAJXZM010000125.1 GCA_913063125.1 uncultured Gammaproteobacteria bacterium
AACCCGAATTTCAAAAACACTTTATTGTCAGCAATGACCATGTATTAAATTTCGGTCACAGCAACGCTACCATCTGGCTACGTTTTGAACTCGCCAGCTCCCCTCAACCCGGTGTCAATGAGAATGTAAGTACAAAAGAACAAGAGTTGATGTTAGAACTCGCCTTCGCAACACTCGAAGTTGTCACACTATACGAACAACACAAACCCAACGCAGCATTTACACCACGGGCGATCGGTTATAAAAATGCCATTAGTACACGAGAGATCCCCCATAACAATTTCATCTTTCCACTCACCATAAAGCCCGGTGACAATAATGTTTATTATATGGAAGTGTCAAGAAAAGGCGGCACCGTCCAAATCCCCCTCACCTTATACTCCACTCGCTATTTTCTAACACAAGATGCCTCAGCACAGTATATGACGGGCATCTACTATGGCTGTATTTTTGCCATGATCCTGTACAACTTCTTCCTGATGTTATCCATTGGTGGTCGTGCCTATCTTTATTACATCCTCTATATTGGCGGGCTTGCTGGCACATTTTTATGCATGAGTGGTTACGGATTCTTATATCTATGGCCAGAATACCCAGAGATAAATCAACGCTCCGCACAGCTTGTTTCTACCCTAGGCGTAATGATGGGGCTACTTTTTGTACGTCACTTTGTAAAAGTAAAACGCTACTCCCGTGTCGCCAATAGAATACTCTCGGCACTCATTTGGATTGGCGGCGCTATTTTCGCTTCCATCATTATTATTCCGACATTTCACAGCCTTGCCAATGTGTTATATGCCAACATTATATCTCTGATCATACCGGCCATTGTATTTTATTGCTGGCGTAAGGGATCCCGCCCTGCAGGTTTTTTTCTCGTTGCCTGGAGCATGTTATTTATTGGTGTCATCGTCTACACCCTAGCACTTATGGGCATTCTACCCAGTAATACCTTCAGTACCTATGGCATACAAATTGGTGCAGCCATCGAAGTTATTTTACTTTCCCTCGGTTTAGCTGATCGCATTAACTGGGAACGGAAACAAAAATTTCAAGCATTACAAAATCAACATAATGCCACGCTGCGACTTAAGAAATCCGAAGACCGCTTACTCTATCGTGCATTACATAGCAGCAGCACAAGCCTGCCAAATCGAGCATACCTAAAACGTAGCTTGGAACAGTATATCGATAACAATGACAGGGAGAATAGATTTGGCCTATTTCTGATCTCCCTTAACAATTTTCATGAATTTAACCAAACCCTAGGTTATGCCAACGGCAATGAGATTCTCACGCTATTAACATCACGCCTATCCTCAGAAGCCAATCAAATTGACAATGCCATTGTGATTGAGAAAACAGAAACCCTTTCTCAATGTATCGCCAATGCAGAAGGCACAACATTCGCATTCGCCGTTCCCTTAAAATCGGAGTTTGACGCCGTTAACTATGCAGGCCGAGTGGTACAAGCCGCAGAGTACCCCTTCGAATTTCAGCGAATGACACTTGAAATTGAAAGTACCGTCGGCATTTCCGTCTACCCGGATCATGGTGTTGATGTAGACGAGCTATTGCGTAATGCACAAATTGCATTAGACATAACAAGCTCCAGCAATGAAAAAGCCGTTATGTACTCCCCCTCTATTGATCCCTACAGCGCAAAGCGCCTGAGTTTAATTGGAGAACTACGCCAAGCGATTGAAAACGACTCATTAGCCCTACACTTTCAACCGCAAATAGATTTACAAACGCAAACGCTTATCGGAGCAGAAGTACTGATTCGCTGGACGCACTCTGAACACGGATTTATCCCCCCCGATGAGTTTATTCCTCTTGCCGAACGCACAGGGGTTATCCATCCCTTAACCTATTGGATTTGCAGAAACGCATTCCAAGCACTCAACCAGCTACTCGAAGATGATATTGATCTCACATTATCGATCAATATCTCTGCCTGCAACTTACAAGACAGTGGTTTTAAAGATAACGTAATGTCGTTATCCAATATTTATCATATCCCATCAGAAAACGTAATTCTGGAATTAACCGAAACGGCAGTAATGATCAACCCTGATGAAGCCATGCGCATCATTCAAGCCTTAGCCAATGAAGGCATTAACTTATCCATTGATGACTTTGGCACCGGCTACTCGTCAATGTCTTATCTAAAACAACTACCGGTAAAAGAGCTCAAAATTGACCGCTCATTTGTCATGGACATGGCAACCAACAAAGATGACGAAACCATTGTGAACACCATCTTACAGATGGGTCATAACCTTGGCCTAGAAGTTGTCGCGGAGGGAATCGAAGATGAACCAACTCTGGCGCTACTCACGGACCTAGGATGTGATATTGCACAAGGGTATTTCATTGCCCGCCCGATGCCCTTTGATGCATTTATTCAATGGATAGAAGACAATAAAGAGCGCTACCCTACACAAGTTAAATCACAAGCAGCCCCTATCAAAGCTCATCACAGCGCGCTGCCATGATTAAATCGTTCTTATGTAGCCCTTTAACCGAATGGCTCCACCAAGTGATCGTCACTTTACCCCATTCTGTTAAAATGGCCGGATGGTGTCCCGCCTCCTCAGCAAGCTCTCCTACCTGATTTGAAAATGCCATCGCGCCTTTAAAATTCTTAAACGGATACTCTCGTTGAATTTGCAAAATACCGTCCACCACCACGGGGGTCCAATCGGGTATTTTTGGCATCAGTATTTTAAGGTCATCATCACTAATACGTGGAGCATCCGCACGGCAGGCTTCACAGGACTCTTGGCTCAAAGTAGACATAACACGCTCCTAAATAGAATTGATAATACTCAGTATTCACTCGGTACTCGTTCAGTATATCACTACCATCTACCAGTAACATTTCTCCAACAAAACCGCTACATATAAGTCGAGGGCATTAAGAATCAAGTACTTAAAACCACTATTGACCTAAATGGCACCACAAACGGTGATTATTGCCAATGCAATGACCACGCATTCCGGCACACTAGCTCATATCAGAAAAGCAGCACCTAAACCAAGAAAGTCACTGCAGAGAGACACAAAATGCCTGAATATAAAGCGCCCCTGAAAGATATGGACTTCCTAATCAACGACGTACTTGATTTTGAAAGTCACTACAAAACTTTCCCTGAAGGTGAAGAAGCCACCCCAGACATGGTAGAAGCCATCCTTTCTGAATGTGCGAAGTTCTGTGAAAATGTATTATCGCCTATCAACCAATCAGGCGACAAAGAAGGCTGTGTCTTAAAAGACGGAAAAGTCACCACACCAAGCGGCTTTAAAGACGCATACCAACAATTTGTAGACGGTGGCTGGCAGTCATTGTCTCACCCAACCGAATACGGCGGCCAAGGCCTGCCACTATCGCTTGGCGTATTAAAGTCAGACATGATAGGTACTGCGAACTGGTCATGGGGTATGTACCCCGGTTTAAGCATGGGTGCAATGAACACTATTTATATGCACGGTACCGAAGCACAGAAACAAGAGTACTTGATCCCGCTCACACACGGTACCTGGACAGGCACCATGTGTTTAACTGAACCCCAGTGTGGCACGGATCTTGGACAGGTAAAAACCAAAGCAGAACGTAACGACGATGGTTCTTTCGCCATTAGTGGTACAAAAATCTTTATCTCTGCCGGTGACCACGACTTTACTGACAACATCATCCACGTTGTATTAGCTCGCTTACCGGGCGCCCCTACTGGCACCCGTGGTATATCGCTATTTATCGTACCGAAGAATGTTGTCAATGCCGACGGTACCGTTGGAGAATTTAATAACGTTAGCTGTGGCTCTCTAGAAGAGAAAATGGGAATCAAAGCATCAGCAACCGCTGTAATAAACTTTGATGGTGCAAAAGGTTACTTATTAGGCCCAGAAAACAAAGGCCTAGAATGTATGTTCACCTTTATGAACACCGCCCGTGTAGGAACATCCCTACAAGGTGTTGGTACCGCAGAGCTGGCTTATCAAGGTTCACTACCTTACGCCAAAGACCGCCTATCCATGCGCGCGCTCAGTGGCAAAAAAGCACCGGATAAAGTTGCCGATCCGATTATTTGCCATGCCGATGTACGTCGTATGTTGCTAACGCAAAAGTCCATCGCAGAAGGCGGACGGGCAATGATTTATTATGTTGCCAAACTTGCTGACACCATGATGTATGGCAAAACAGAAAAAGAGAAAGAACAAGCTGACGATATGCTGGGTCTACTCACACCCATCTTAAAAGCCTTCTTAACAGAAACCGGGCTTGAAGCAGCCAACCTAGGCATGCAAGTTTATGGTGGCCATGGTTACATCAAAGAGTGGGGCATGGAGCAAATTGCCCGTGACGCACGTATATCAACATTGTACGAAGGCACCACAGGCATTCAGGGTCTTGATTTATTAGGCCGAAAAATATTATTAGGCGGCGGCGGATCATTCAAAACCTTCACCACTGAAATCATGGTTTTCTGTAAAGATTTCGGATTATTATCACGCAACCCTCACAAAAAGAATATGAACCAGTTTATCTGGCCTCTATTCAAGCACGTAGCAGCATGGCAGCAATATACCGTACGTATTGCGCTTAAAGCTAAAAAGAATCGCGATGTTGTTGGCGCAGCATCCGTCGATTATCTGATGTATTCTGGCTACATTACAATGGCTTATTTCTGGGCAATAATGGCACAGAAAGCCTATGAAGGTTTAGCATCGGGAGAAGGTGATGCTGAGTTCTACAAAGCCAAAATCCAAACGGCTGAGTTCTATTTCGAACGTTTGTTACCACGCACTAAAACCTTAGCCGACACAATGATGGCAAGCACTAAGAGCTTGATGCAAATGGAAGAAGATAACTTTTCCTTTTTATAGAAAACGATAAAGAACTATAAAGCGCTACAACCGTTTTTTATAGAAAAATGAATTGATCTCCGGGGATCGGCACATTCAACGTGCAAATCCTCGGATATCAATACAAGAAAAACGTGAGCATTATACGAAAACTATTTGGCAACATAATGCTTCCCCTCGGGGAAATCAATTTCAAACCGAAGTCCTTCACCCGGCTGACTTATCGCAACAATATTTCCGTTCAACGCCTGAGTCACCAAGTTATACACAACATGCGCCCCCAGACCGCTGCCACCAGTCCCTCTACGCGTGGTATAAAACGGGTCAAAAATACGCGATAACGCACTAGCATCCATACCAACGCCATCATCACTATAGGTAAAGAAAATACGTTTATCGCGCCGCTCTATTGAAATATCTATCACGCCTTGCTCAATATTCTCAAATCCATGAATGATTGAATTCATAACAAAATTAGTCAGCATCTGCGACAGCGCGCCGGCATTGCATCGAACTTTCAATTCAGGCGCACACCGAATATTCACGTTATGTTTCGTCTTTTTCAACTGAGGGCGCAACGACATCAAAATCTCATGCAGATAATCCGCCACCTCAATCACTCGAACGCTATCACTGGACTGATCCACTGCAACCTGTTTAAAACTTTTTACCAGATCCGCTGCACGCCCCAAATTGTTAAAGGTAATATTCACGCATTCATTGGCATTTTCCAAAAAGCGCTCGAGGTCTTTTGGTCGTAACGTTTTTTCTCTATGTTCCAATTCAAGCTGTGCCACCAACTCACCCATATGGCTGACCGCTGTCACACCAATACCAACCGGCGTATTAATCTCATGAGCTATTCCCGCCACCAAGCCACCAAGCGATGCCATCTTCTCTTGCTCAACTAACTTATTTTGCGATTGGCTTAACTTATCCAACGTCGCCAGCAAGTTTTCATTGGCCAGTTCCAATTCGATCGTTCGCTTTTTGACGGTTTCTTCAAGGTCCATGTTTAATTGCCGAATATCCAATTTTGCTTGTCGCTGCTGATGATCATGATTTTCAATCTCATCCAACATGGTGTTAAACCCCAACGCCAAATGAGAAAACTCATCTTTACCAGCACTATCTGCTCTCAAGGAATAATCTTTATTAAGACTAATTTCTTCCGTCACCTCTACCAACAATCGTAACGGCCGCAACAGTATGGCCTGGTATTTTAAGGCTATTATTAACGCCAATAACAAACACATAACAATAATGAAACTCGCCGTAACGATAATTTCTAACTTAAATTCACCCAGTTCATCAAACACTGAATATACGTACAAATACCCCACTGTATCGTCATCCAATATAATGGGGTAAGTCAAATAGTGCTGTTCATCAACAAAGTAAGGGGAAATGTACTCTCGGATATCCTTATGATCAAAGTGAACACCCCCATCAGGATAACGAGCAACAAAGACCAGCTTCCCTAACTCATCAACTCGATACACTTCAGCTTCTTTTACATGAGGCCGAGTTTTCAATGATGCAAGCAATCTCTGCGCAGAGTCACTGTCATCAAACACCAACATAGGAATCAGATTAAAAGATAATATCTCCATATTTGACAACGTAGAGGCCTCTAAACTATCCCTAAAGTTTTTCACTTGGACCACCGTCAAGCCAACCGATGAAACCAATAACGAAATAAATGTTACGCCTATCATTAACCCAATCAATTTTGCTTTAAAGGAGCTAAAAATATAAATCTTTTGTTTCATCATACCCTCCCCCTACAGCGTCTTAGCCAACACACGAAGGCGAGACTCTAGCTTTACGTCACTACCCTCCAATGCGTCAGGGTTAATAACGATATTAATTTTTGATTTCACCCATATCAACGCAAGCATACCGCCACCTTTGAGGAAGTCTCGCGTTTTCCCAATCAACAACGTTTTCTGGCGCAACAAACGAATATCATCATCAGAAAGCTCATCCCACTCTCCATTCATCGAAAACAGAATATGGCACCCTCCCGAGACGGATTGTTGCGCCAACAAATCACGCCTATTTTTTAGCGATTGCACCTTTATCGATCGGCCCTTGGACTTTCGCGACGTAAAATACTGTAACTGAGGTAATAATTTAGAGCGATCCTTGCCGAGAACACAAATCAAAAGCTCATCATCCTGATGAGCTAATGCTGATTCTGATTCTGGCCACGATACAAATCGAGATATTTGATAAATAACAGCTGCTGTTAATTTTTCCTGTTTCAGAACATTGCTCGCAGCATTTACCGATGAGCACAGAAAAGCCGCACATATCGCAAAAAAGATAAACCGAAACCAACGCCACCGGCATACCTTCATGTCAACTAGTCCGAATACTGTTGCTGTATATCTAACATATCATTCAACCGGCGAATAAAACTTTGGATGATATCCGGGTCAAAATGAAAACCACTTTCCTTTTTTAACAATGCAACAGCATCATCCATGGACCATGCTTCTTTATAACAACGCTTATTGACCAGTGCATCAAACACATCCGCCACCGCAACGATACGACCCAACACATGAATATCCTCCCCCTTCACGCCTCGCGGATAACCACTGCCATCCCACTTTTCATGATGATCTCTTGCAATATGTGCCGCAAAATCCATAATTTCACGCCCAGAACCCTTTAACATATCATGCCCCATATTTACATGGGTCATCATCACACTCCACTCACCCGAGTCCAGCTTTCCAGGCTTATTCAACACATGATCCGGCACACCAATTTTGCCAATATCATGCAAGGGGGCGGCAATTTTTACACGCAATGCAAATTCTTCACTGTGTCCAAGATCCTTCGCCAGAACGTAACTCATTTTTGCAACACGCCGAATATGATTCCCGGTTTCCCGTGACCGATTTTCTACCGCCTCACCTAACCGATACACCATCTCTTTTTGTGTTTGCTCTAAATCATCGCGTAAAATATGATTTTCAAACGCAATCGATGCATTACTGCAAAACAATTCCACCAACTGCTTGTCCAACACCGTTAACTCACCATGATGCTGTAAATATAACAAATGCTGCGAACCCAGTTTACTTTCTGAATACATCACCAAATGCCCCACTCCAAAGATACTGGATCGACTATTAAGCGCTTGGTCCAACAACGCCTTTACATTAACATCCAACCACTGAAAACCATCCTTGCCCACCTCACCCTCAAACTTCCCCACACCCGCCAGCACTTGAAATGAACCATGATCAGACATCACAGAAAAACCCGCCAACACTTTAAGAAAAAAAGCGTCACGATTAATGCCAAGCAGCGACATAATTTGAATCAAAACAGCATTGGTGAATTTTTTTAATGACGTGGTTTCAAAAATTCTGGCAGATGACTCAATCACCATTTCCAGACCAACGCGATTCGCGTCCAGCCGAACAATGTCCCGATAACCACGCAAAGCCGAACACATTAAGGTATGCAGTTTAACGTCTGTCAGCTCAGTTTTATCTTTATAATCGTTAATATCATAATCACGAATAACCGATTTTTCAGGAGCGTAACCCGGCTGACCAGTCCGTAAAATAAGCCTCACCCGATTGTTATCTAATTCCTCCCGGATATACTTCACCAAATCCAGGCCAGCCTCATTGGTCTCCATCACCACATCAACAAGGCACACAGAAATCGTCGGCTCTTCCACAAGTATTTCTCGTGCCTCTATCGCGGTATAAGCATTAAAAAAACGTAATGGCCGCCCCTCCCACTCAAAGTCAGCCAACACCATCTTAGTAACACTATGAACCTCGGGTTCATCATCAACTATTAAAATATTCCAAGGTATTTCGTTATTCTCCCCAACAACATCATCCTGACTATATTCGTCCTCCGAAAACAGTAGATCTTCTGAATCAGACATAACCAAACCTCATACTGTGTATTACCGCACTTACAGTATAGAAGGTTTCCCAGACGTTTCCCCTTTCAGCCTTTTTGTGAACAACACCGCAGTATTACAAAAATACACATAGTCATTTTTACGTCGCACAAAAAACGTCAATATTTATTTATTGATAGAGAATTGATTATAAAGGATCTTTTTTTTGACTTGCGCTTTCATAAAAACTAAGCAATTAAGCCTCGGTATAACTATATTGTGAAGTAGCGTAAAATTTTCTACTATAACCCTAAGACGTTTTACTTAGAGTAAGCAATGACAGACAAAACCCCGTACGACCCATTAAAAGTTGACGCCTACGCAGGCCACCTTGCCAAGGTCAACAGAGTTAAAAGTGTTATCGCCACAGAGGACATCTGCAACGAGCAGGGTGCAATCCTTATCCCCAAAGGCCAACCGATTAGTGTAGAAGCCACCGAAAAGATCGTTCGCTTCAAGCTTATTCGCCCCTTACATGACACCGTAGCTATAGAAGACGAACTGAATGATGCCTCACTTTACACAGTCCTAATGGATGCCATTAAAAAAACCCCCGACCTACTCAGCATGCACAACCAATTCAACCTTGACCCCATCATTCGCATGCAGTGCCACTGCTTCAACCAATTTGCGGTGTTACGCCAAAAACTCACGGTACTTTCCATTCAACTACCAAAAACCTTCGCCAATGCGTTAACCTCATCCTGGCTATGCTCGCTAATCGGCTTTCGAATGAAGCTTTCTGACGATGACCTCAACGCCCTATTTCTCGCCGCGCTCACCCATGATTTTGGCATGCTACATATCGACCCAGAGATACTCAACAAAAAAGGCGACCTCACCCCCGAAGAATGGCGACAGATACATGCCCACGTTGTTATCGGGCAAAAAATACTAGAAGAAATCGAGGGGCTGCCTAAAGCCACCGCACGAGCGGTTCTAGAGCACCACGAGCGCTGTGACGGCACCGGCTACCCAACGCAGCGGGATGGCAGTAAACTCGGCCTGCTGGGCCAAATAATTGCCATGACAGACAGCGTCATTGCCATCTACACCAACCGCTTTCTTAAAGAAAATCGCTCTATCCGAGAGATTATCCCGATTTTACAGGTCAACAACGAAGCCCACTTCTATAAAACCTATGAAACCATCGTGTTGATTTTACGGCAAAGCGACCTCCCTCCCAGCAAACCTATCAGCGACGATGACGCGCCTGTACTCATTGACCGATTTAGCAAAGAAGGTAACGCCATGAATCTTCGATTAACTATCGCAGAAAAAGTCATGGCAGAGCTAGAAAACGACGAGAAAAACCGCAAGCTAACCGCACTGCACAATGTCCACCGACTTATTATGAATGTCGTGAACGGAGCAGGCATACTCAGCGACAGCTACACCCGCTGGCTGGACCAAGTAAAAAAAGAGCAGCTGAGCTTTGCCTACCAAGAAACCGAAGACGCGATGCAAATGCTAAAAGAGCTGCAATTTCATATGAAACGCCTCACCCGCATGCTGCATCTCTACGCTAAAAACAACTGCAAAGATAAAAACACCCAGGCACTCATCATAGGGTCACTAAAAAAACTCAGTCAGGTAGATGCATCCCTTATGAAGCAGCCTGCCTTGACGGAGTAACCTCACCCCGCTCAGGCAATCCTCCCTCAAAAACCTACTGTCCGGCAACTAAACGCCACTTCAAATCCGCGGCCAAATCCGAAACGTGAGGCGGGTAATTCATCGTTATATGATTACCCGGCACACGATGCACCGCAAACTCACCGCTAACCAAAGGTTGCCAGGTTTTATGCGGAGCACTAGGGAAGTTTGGCATGGCCTCAGTGTGACGATAAAACAATACATCGCCATCATAAGGCATAGGGTCATAGCTGTAGGTCGCCTCCTGGTGTGCTATCCACGTAGCAAATAATGGTACGCCTAAATGCGGCGGCAACGCGCTACGCTTATCCTCATGTGCTGCTTTTTCCAATATATAATCAATCTGACCTTTCACCTCAAAACGACGCAACTCATCTAAATCCAATTCCATCTTATCCTGCATCAAATACTGCAGTATCGCCGCACTATCGGTAAGGTGCCGAGGCATATCTTGCGGGGCGGGAGTATCAATCATCACTATCAATGCAACCTTCTCTCCTCCTGAATTCAACTGTTGTGCCATTTCATAAGCTATCAAACCACCAAAAGAACTACCCCCTAATAAAAAAGGAGGTTTCGCATCCGTTAAACGCAATTCATCAATATACAGTTTGGCAATATTCTTCACTCTATTTAGCGGCGTCACATTGCCAGCGAGCCCAGGCGCCTGGAACGCATACAAGGGCTGATCAACCCCCAAATGCAATCCCAAGTCACGATAAAAATAGACCTCCCCGCCAATAGGGTGCACCATAAACAACGGTTTTTTCTCAGAACTCCCTTGTTGAATTAATACCAATGGCGAAGCATGACCCGCCAGGGTTGAATCCCCACTCATATCTGGGTGCGACGAAATCTCCCGAATATGGGCCGATAATTCCGCCACTGTAGATTTCTGAATCAATACATGAGAAGCAATAGGCGCATCAAATATCTCACTTAACCTATCCACCAGAGTCACTGCTATGAGAGAGTCTCCCCCCAAATCAAAGAAATCATCATAAATACCCAGCGTTTTTTCACCTAAACAAAACATCCAGGTCGCAGCAACTTTTTCTTCAATATCATCACGAGGGGCATCAACGTGTACCTTATAATTCGACTCCTCACCAGTTACCTCATCCGTTAGCAACAAAGTACTTTCCCGCTCATCGAACGGTAACAATGCTCTAGGCTCAATCCAATAAGGCTTGCGTTCAAAAGGGTAGGTTGGCAACGGCACACGATACCGTTGCCTAGCGCTGTGAAACTCCTCCCATTCAATATTCACATTATTCGCCCACAATCGCCCCAACGCCTTTAATAATTGCCGAGTATCAGAGACCTCCTCAAACGCATGACGCATCGTTGCAATGACCAAATCTTCAGATTGCTTTTTAGCGTGTTGCTTTGCCAAGGTTGTTAATACTTTGCTGGGGCCAACCTCTAGCAAAATAAATCGTTGTTCTGCATTACCCCCAAACTCACCGTCTCTATCTAACAACGTATGTAAACCATCATTAAATCGAACTTCTTTTCGTAAATGTTGCGCCCAATAGTCAGCAGAGGTCGCCTCTTCATCAGTAATATACTTACCTGTCACTCCGGATATAAACGGAACATTCGGTTTTTGCGGATATCTACGCCCAACAGAATTTTTAAATTTCTCTAACGCAGGCTCCATCATATGGGAGTGGAACGCATGAGAAGTATGTAACAAGCGATTTTGCACGCTATCCTCATTTAGCGTGTGCTGCAATGCAATAATGGCTTCGGAATCTCCCGAATAAACACAACGACTATCCCCATTAATCGCCGCCAAAGAAATATTTTCAGAAAGATACTTTCTTGCATCATCCTCCGACAACTGCGCCGACAGCATATCGCCCTCTGGTAAATTCTGGATCAGCTTGCCCCTTATCGCCACCAACTCCAATGCCTGCTCTAAACTAAACACACCGGCAAGACAAGCAGCGACATACTCACCAACACTATGACCAATCATAATATCCGGTTCAATACCCCAAGACATTAACGTCTTTGCCAAAGAGTATTCCAAAATAAACAATGACGGCTGTGTAATATAGGTTTGATGCAAAAGATCTGTTTGCGCACTAAAATCCAAGATATCAAGATTTTCATACAGGTAGACAAATCGCTCTTTTAATATTGTTCGACAGCGTTTCACTTCTTTCCGAAAACCCACCTCACCTTTATACAGCTGACTAGCCATATTTAAATACTGAGACCCTTGACCGGAAAACATAAACACTATTTTTCGAGGAGTTTCTTTATAAGCCGTCGTCACCACATCTTTATGATGTGGTTTTTCCAATTCCGCTATCGCCTCATCTTCATTACGACACACTAAGTAACGACGGTGATCAAAACGCTTTCGCCCCACCTGCAAGCTATAACACACGTTTGAGAAATTAACATTTTTTGTTGTTTTTAAATAATGTAACAACCGTTGCGTAACCGCCTCAAGGGCCGAAGGGGTCTTGGCAGACAACACCACCAATCGCCAAGCGCGAGACTTTTCTGACGGGCTTTGATTCGGTGATTCTCTTAATACGACATGAGCATTGGTACCACCAATACCAAATGAACTAACCCCGGCATACAATATACCGTCGGCAGTCCAATCCTTTAGCTCAGTGTTTACATAAAAAGGGGTTTTCTCAAAATTTATCTTTGGATTGTTTTTTTGATAATGTAGCGTAGGTGGTAATTTCTTTTGCTCTATCGCCTTCGCCACCTTAATTAATCCCACCACCCCCGACGCCGCATCCAAGTGACCTATGTTGGTCTTAACCGACCCAATTGCGCACGGATCACGTCGCAACGCTTCCGTTCGAAACGCCTCGCTTAATCCTTCAATCTCAATGGGGTCTCCCATCGGTGTTCCCGTACCATGGGTTTCAATATAACTGATATCATCGGGTGACATATCAGCACTCGCAATGGCAGATAAAACCACCTTTGCCTGGCCCTCAACTGCTGGCGAGGTATAACCGGGTTTATTAGAACCATCATTATTAATGGCGGTACCTTTAATCACCGCGTAAATATGATCATTGTTAACCAACGCATCATCTAAACGTTTAATAACAACGACACCGGCACCCTGGCCTTGCACAGTACCCTCGGCATCCGCATCGAATGCTCGACAATGACCATCAGGTGACATAATCATACCAGACTGATAAAGATAACCCGTTTTTTCCAACCGCCCCAAGGATACGCCACCTGCCAATGCCGTATCGCACTCCTGGTTTAACAATGCTTGGCACGCGGTATGGACTGCCACCAACGATGTTGAGCAGGCAGTTTGTACAACCACCGCAGGCCCATCAAGATTCAGCTTGTAGGCTATACGAGAGGCCAGATAATCCTTATCGTTTCCGATCATTAGCGGATAATCACCCACCGCCTGAACCAATTCAGGATGGCCGGATAAATTATTCATCATGTAGTTATTAATTCCAACACCCGCATACACGCCTGTTCTACCAGTCTCATTGCCTGGAACAAAATTAGCGTCTTCTAATGCCTCCCATGAACACTCCAAAAATAGACGCTGTTGGGGGTCCGTAATTTGCGCCTCCCGGCTAGAAAAACCAAAAAATGATGCATCAAACCCTTTAACATCTGAAATTGCACTTTTTGCTCTAACATATTTTGGGTTATTTAATAGCGCTTCAGACACTCCTGCCTCTTTCAACTCGTCTTTACTATAAAATGTTATCGACTCTTCTTTATTTGCAATATTATCCCAGAATTCATCAACCGTATTCGCCCCGGGAAATCGCCCCGCCATCCCGACAATGGCCAGCTTCATTCCAACCAATGCTTCCATTGATCGTCTACGTAACCGCAAACGTTCAAAGTGCTGGTCTTGATGAAGATAAAAAGTGTCATCTTCTTCATCATTTTCTAAATAGTGGGACAAGGCTTGTATCGTCGGATATTTAAACAAATCAACCATCGTCAATTTGTTTTTTAACATTTCTGGTAATTTTCCGAAAACTTTAGCCAACAATAGTGAATGCCCGCCTAAATCAAAGAAATTTTCATAAATGCTAATTTTTGATATAGGTAATAATGACAACCAGACATCTGAAATGATACGTTCAATTTCATTTCGAGGAGGTATGTATTCCTCATGATCCGATACACCTCTAATTGTCGGTATTGGTAATTTCTTTCGATCAATCTTTTTATTGGGTGTCAGGGGAAAAGCATCAAGAAAAACAAATGCCGAAGGTACCATGTATTCTGGAAGAATGTTTTTTAAGTAATCCCTCAACACTTCTCTCGACACAGTCCCGTCAACCGTATCTTTGTCATTAATGACATATGCGACAAGTACTTTTTCAGTAATACCTCCAACATCATCTCGTGGGACAACTGTCACATCACTTACAAGAATGTGATTTCTCAAAACTGTCTCGATTTCTCCCAGCTCGACTCTAAAACCTCTTATTTTTATTTGATCATCAATCCGACCCAGAAATTCAATATTGCCATCATCTAAATAACGAGCAAGGTCACCCGTTTTATAAATCCTATCACTACCCCCGTCATCAAATGGATTGGGGATAAATTTTTCATTAGTAAGATCTGGTCGGTTTAAATATCCTCTGGCTAAACCATCCCCCCCAATATGCAACTCCCCAGGAACCCCGACAGGCTGAGGATTTAAATACATATCAAGAATATAAATTGATGTATTCGCTATCGGCTTCCCTATCGGAGGTAATACACAACCATCAACTTGAGCCACTGTTGCCCAAACCGTTGACTCCGTAGGGCCATAGGCATTAAAAAAACACCTATCCTTTGACCACTTATTAGCTAGTTCAGCAGAACACGAATCGCCGGCTACGATCAATGTATGTAAATCCGGCAAAAGATCTGGTTGTAGAATGGACAGTACAGCGGGGGGCAAAACACTCCAATTTATTTTTTCTTCTTTTAGATACTTAAATAAACCCTCCCCAAGTAATGATTCTTTATTTGCTAAGTGTAATGTTGCAGCAGACTGCAAGGCCATAACTATTTCAAAAACAGATGCATCAAAATTAATGGATGCAAACTGTAAAACATTATCACCTGGCGACACATCAAAAACTTCTTTTTGCGCATGTACAAGATGCATCACCCCCCCATGCTCAATCATAACACCCTTCGGTTTACCCGTTGATCCCGAGGTATAGATAACATACGCAAGGTCTGTACTTTTTATATTAACACTGGGGGCACAAACGGGATAATTTTCAACAGTTTCATCGTCTGAAAACATCAACAAATATGACTCACCTGAAACAGAAAGATGCTTAGCCTTCCCTAAAGGTGCGAGCACAAAAGGTACATTAGCATCTTGCAATATTAAATTAAGCCTATCCTTAGGATAACCTGGATCTAACGGAAGATATGCAGCCCCTGATTTCAACACTCCAAGAATTGATACTATTACCAAAGGAGTCTTATCAATAAACAAACCAACTAGCGAACCGGAACCAACACCATTATTTATCAGGTAATTTGCCAATTTATTAGACTTCTCATCTAAATCTCGATATGTCAAACAATCATCACCAAAAACCACAGATTTATAATCCGGAAATTGTTTAGAAACATCTCTAAACAATTCAATAAAATTTGATTCTTTATCGTAATCTTTTTTAAATGCCAACCAGGAACAGGTAACCTGCTCTATTTGCTTGTGACTTAACAATGTAATATCAGATATACATTTTTCGAATTCATTAGACATGTTTTGCATAAGGTTTTGAAAGGATTCAGCCATCCTACACACTGTAGAATATTTAAATATGCTCGAATCATACTCGATTGAAAAAGTCATATCTCCATCGAATATATAAAATTTGAAAGAGACATCAAAACTATCTATCTGTTGGGCAATGGAAACCCTATCCCATACGCCCATTTCACCCATATCCCATTTATGCAACCCGGCGTGATCACTACTAACTAAAGGCTCATCCCGATTTTCAAATCTATTAATATTTTCCCACACAAATGTTGTTGAAAAAATATTTGGCTGATCATCATCTCTTTTAAGGGATAGCTTTTCTGAAATAAGCGACAAAGGATAACCAGAGAATTCAATAGATTTTTTTATTTTTGAAGACATTGATCTTACAAAATCTTCAATTTTATCGGATGCAATAATATTTGAACCGATAATTATTGGATTTACAAAATATCCATAAGCACCTGAAAAATCTTTACCTCTACCTGCTGTTGGTGTCCCTACAAATATTTCATTGCTCCCACTGTACTTATGAATAAACAGGTGGTAAGCCGCCATATACAGCGAGAATTTCGACACATCGACTCTTTTTGATAACTCATCAAAATTTGACACTATCTTTTTGTCGAGATCGAATTTAAAAATCTGACTTTTGCACAAATTTGATATTGGCCTTGGAAAATCCAAGGGAAAATCAATAGTCGTTTCCAAACCATCCAATTCTTCCAGCCAATAATTTAGCTGTCGCTCACCTTCATCACTATTAACAAAAACTTTTTGATCCTTAACAAATTCGCTATATTTTTTACAATCTTCAAATACCCCAACTGTTCTTTTTATTTTCAAATTCGAATACAGATCTCTCAGCTCGTTAACAAGTATCATCACCGACCAAAGATCTGTACTTAAATGCTGAAAGAAAAAACCCACAACTCGCTTTGCATTTTTTCGATGAAAAACAATCCATCTGGCAGGAGGGTTACTTTCCAAATCAAATTCACGATGTATCTGCTCCTCAAGGTGTGTATTGATGAAATCATATTCAGTCATTTCATCAATTGAATACTCTTCAAAAACAAATGGTTTCTCTTTAGGAACGTACTGTACGCAATCACCATCATTATCCCTGTACAAACTCATTAGAGACGGGTGTTTATGCACCAATACCTTTAACGCTTCTTTTAAAACCGCTATATCAACATGATCTGGAATACTCCATACCCAATGTAAATTATAAATGCCGGTTCCAGGCATACATTTATGTAACAACCACAAAGCCTGCTGCCCATAACTTAACGGGGTTTCTTCCAATGATTCATGTTGATCGGACTTCACTATTTACTCTCCAACAGGACTGGGTAAAATGTTGTAATGGTTGACTATTTTCGCGCAGGCCAGACAAAAACCTGAAAAAGGATACTATAATAGGACTAAAAAACAGAAATGTTATCGGGTGAAAATCCGACCTACCATGTTGAGTATAGACACTTATAAATGAATGTTAAAAAATAGCGATTACTTTAAAAATTTGTCAGCAAATTCAATGGCATTAACAGGCCGACCTAACAAATAACCCTGACCTTCATCACAACCTTGTTCTATTAGAAACTGAAGCTGAGCTTCTGTTTCTACGCCTTCTGCAATCACTTGCATCCCCATACTTTGCCCCAAGCGAATTACCGATGTAACAATAGCCTCATCGTTACTATCCACTTGAATATCCTTAACAAA
>CAJXZM010000126.1 GCA_913063125.1 uncultured Gammaproteobacteria bacterium
CACCCGCCAAGATCATGCAGGAACATTTGCTAAAGATTGCGGCTTAAATGTTATGCACTTCGAAGTTGAATCCAAGTCTCATTAAACCTGCCTTAGATACTGCTAGGTTAATTATATCCGACCGTATAATTTACCACGATCTGGACAGAGACTGGCACCTCCTCCACAATGATATCAGAGCCAGTGAACGCCACCTAGCAAACCCATTTAAACCACAACCGCCAGCCCATAAAATAGACTTCCTATCTTAGCGAGTTCAACCTGTCTGCTATTTCTTTCCATGGAATATCGCCTGTCAGATGACACCAAGAGAAACGTAAGGCACCCAAAACCTCATCCTCCCCAAGTCCCATTGCCTCAAGAACATGGCTAGGGTTATAATTTGAAGAAGTGCACGCGCTACCATTGGATACAGCAGCTATTCCTTTGAGTGCAACTATAGCTGCTTCCGAATTAACACCCTCTATAGAAAAATTTAATGTGGATGCCAATACCATATCTTTACCGTGATAGATTGGTTGCAGATCCTGAAGAGCCAATAACGCTGCTTGCTTGATTTTCAAACAGGCTTCCCTACGAGCCTGATGATCAGCCATCGCCAGTTCGGCGGATCGACCAAAGCCCGCAATCTGGTGCACAGGCAGTGTGCCGGGTCTAAGCCCGCGTTCCTGTCCGCCACCAAACATTAAAGGCATCAACGGTGGTCGCTTATACTTTCTCCGACGTGTGATTAATGCACCAATGCCTTTGGGGCCGTATACTTTATGGGCAGAGCAACTAACTAAATCAATACGCCCATTACGAAGTGCATCTAGTTCTTTCCCGTAAGTTTGCGCCGCATCAACGTGAAAATATGCATCATGATTTGCCAACACATCAGCATATCCTGCAAGGGGCTGAATAGCACCTGTCTCATTATTCGCATGCATTAGACTCACAAGGACGGTCGTCGGTCTTAACACCTTAGCCAGCTCAGCTGCTTCTATGTGACCATTCTCATTAGGTTTCAGATAGGTGACATCAAACCCTCTAGACTCTAATTGCCCAATCGGTTCTAGAACCGCCTTATGCTCAATAGCAGAAGTAACAATATGGCGCTTGCCTAGCTCAACCGCATGAGCCTCAAGACCCAATATTGCCAAATTATTTGCCTCTGTAGCCCCACTGGTAAAGACAACCTCACTCTTGTCTGCACCTACTAACAAACCAACCTGTGCACGAGCACTCTCCACTGCTGACTTAGCGGTATTGCCATATTCATGAGTACGAGAACCCGCATTTGCAAACTCAACCTCCATATATTTCCTCATTACTTCAACAACTTGAGGCTCCATTGGGGTAGTGGCGTTACAATCTAAGTAAGTAGCCATAAATATTTTTCACTCAACTATTGCGAGGTATTCGGCAAACCGATATTATAGTTGTTTGTATGTGCACATACAAACAACTATCAAATTAAGACAAACATTATGGATACTTCATTTGAGTATGTATTCCCCGCCATCCGGGGCATACAGGCCGGCCGAGAATACTATGTCTCAATGTGCCCGCTAAGGCTCATTCCAAAGATATTTCTATTTGACGAGGAAGAGCTGGTACCCGAGTTACGCGCACAGCGAATACTAAATCATGCGCGCGTGCCCGAAATGGCTAGCTATTTGATAGAAAATAAAAAGGATTATGTATTTAGCTCGATCACAGCCTCCGTTAACGGCTTAGTAAAATTTGAACCGATGGGAGAAAAAGGTGAAGCCAGCCGCGTAGGCAGCCTGAAGATCGATATGAACTCCCAATTCATCATCAACGATGGGCAACACCGCCGAGCGGCTATCGAAATAGCCCTCAAAACACGCCCCGAATTAGGAGACGAGACTATATCCGTAGTATTTTTTGTCGACCGAGGGCTTGAGCGCTGCCAGCAAATGTTTGCCGACTTAAACCGTTACGCTATTCGTACCAGCCCTTCGATTGGCATTTTATATGACCACCGAGATGAAAGGGCCATCATGTCAAAGGCCGTCGTAACACAAAGTAAAGCTTTCAAAGATATTGTGGAAATGGAGAAGAGCTCACTGTCCCCTCGCTCACGTAAGCTTTTTACTCTTAGCGCCATACACTCCGCTAATATAGCCATTATCAGCGGGCAGGAATATGAAAATACCGAAGAAGCTATCAATTTATGCTGCTCCTACTGGAATGAAGTTTACCGACACATTCCTGAATGGAGTCAAGTCCAAGAGGGCAATCTGACATCAGGAGAGGTACGTCAAACCTACGTCCATAGCCACTCTATAGTGCTGCAAGCATTAGGCAATCTCGGTAGAGCGATAACTGAACTATCTAAGAGCCAACAACAAGAGCAACTAAAACTACTCAAAGAATTGAATTGGAAGCGCTCTAACAGTGATACATGGGAGGGCCGTTGCATGCTGGGTGGGCGAATCCAAAAATCTTCTTCAAACGTTGCACTAACCACCAACCTACTCAAACAACAAATAGGGCTTCCCCTCACCCCTGAGGAAGAAAGACTCGAAGACGCATTTAATAGAGGCGACAATGGCCAGTAGTAAAGCCAAAGAACGTAAAACTGCATTTAAAGAGCACGGTTTTAAAAAAACAATTGCCAATCTCAGCCAGCAGGTTCAAGAATTATATCTCAGTGATGAAATACCCTGGGTACTAGGCTATTCCGGTGGTAAAGATTCTACCGCCACACTGCAACTAGTATGGTACGCCTTACAGGAGCTCGAGCCCGAGCGTTGGCACAAACCAGTGCATGTAATCAGCACCGACACTCTAGTCGAAAACCCCGTTGTTGCACTTTGGGTAGAGAATTCACTCAAAACAATGGGAGATTCTGTAGCAACACTCCATAAAGACTTCCCCGTTCAGCCTCACAGATTAACTCCTGAAATTCAAGATCGATTCTGGGTTAACTTGATTGGTCGGGGCTATCCCGCTCCGCGACCTAAGTTTCGCTGGTGTACTAGCCGATTAAAAATTAGCCCCTCAAACAACTTTATTAACAATGTCGTTCAACAAAATGGCGAAGCTATTTTGGTATTGGGTACTCGCAGCGCAGAAGGCGCTAGCCGGGCAAGTAATGCAAAAAAATTCCAAGAAGGGAAAAAAACTAAGCTCATCACCCTGAAAGATGGTACGAAGAAAGAGGTTATAACTTGGCAAAAAGAGAACACACGGAAAGATGCCAACCTCAGCGTTTCCAAAGACCTAGACCGCGCATGGGTTTACACCCCAGTTAATGAATGGACCAACGATGATGTTTGGCAATACTTAACTCAAGTTAAAAACCCCTGGGGATACCGTAATAGCGATTTACTTGGCATGTACAGTGGCGCCACTGAAGACGGTGAATGCCCACTCGTAGTGGATACATCAACACCAAGCTGTGGCGATAGCCGCTTTGGTTGTTATGTCTGCACCTTAGTGGAAGAAGATAAATCAATGAAAGCGATGATCAACAATGATGACGAAAAAGAGTGGATGTTACCTATCCTAGATTTTCGAAATCAGTGGTTGAGTGTCAATAATGAAAAACGCGAGCACCGAGACTTCCGGCGCATGAACGGCAACCTCACACTCTATAACAACCAATTAGTACATGGCCCCTACAAACAACACCACAGAGAAAAAATGCTGGCAGCCTTACTAGAGGCACAAGAAGCTATCCAGGAGCTCGCACCAACAGAAGCCAAAGGCTTTGAATTGATAGGGCTAGATGACCTCGAGGAGATCCGACGAATTTGGGTGGCAGAGAAACATGAGATAGAAGACACTATCCCAAGCATTTATGAAAAGGTTACAGGCAAGCCCTACCCCGGTAAAAACATTGACGAACGCCAAAGCCTCAAAACTGACGACTTAAAGCTACTTGAAAAACTTTGTAATGAGCAAGGCGACCCCGAAGGCGTACTTTATCAATTAACCAGAGAATTACTGCACATCGAGCACCAAAACCGTACTCTTGTAAGGCGCAAAGGGCTATTCGATGAAATGCGAAAGTCACTAAAGAAAGCTGCTTTCACCACCGAAAAAGCAGCCCTGGAATTTGCTCAACGCCGGGCATCCTCACTCGATGACAGCCTCGAAGAAGATAATAGCACTGATGAATATATCATCGCCTCTGATAAAGAAACATTTACAGAAGTAAGCGCCTCATGATTTTTGAAGAATTAATCATCCACAATTTCGGCATCTATAAAGGCCGACACCAAATCGCATTGTCACCCAAGTCTAAAAATAAACCAATCATTCTATTTGGCGGCTTCAACGGCAGCGGCAAGACCAGCTTTCTCGATGCACTCCAACTTACCCTCTATGGCAAGTTTGCCCGTTGTTCGAACCGCGGGAACCTGGGCTACGACGATTACCTCCGCGAGACCATTAATCGCCATTGCCCTGCAAAAGAGGGCGCATCGCTAGAGCTTACATTTTCTAGCTACGTCGACGGTGAACTACAAACCTATCAAATCAAACGCTTCTGGCGCTCTGTGGGTAAAACTATCAAGGAAGGTATGGAAGTTATTCACAATGGGAACATCGATCCAGTGATGACTGAACAGTGGTATGAATATGTCGACGAATTTATACCCTTAAGTATTTCCAGTCTTTTCTTTTTTGATGGTGAAAAAATTGAGGCCCTCGCTGACCCGGAGGGTTCAGCTGACCTGATCCGCACCGGCATCACCTCACTACTAGGACTCGACATCGTTGACAAACTCAGCACCGATTTAAATGCCCTCCTACGTACAGGCATTAATTCCAGCAAGAAAAACAAGACAAAGCCTAGAGACCAGGCCGCCACCATTAAACAAGAAACCGAGTTACAGGAACTCAAAAACCGAAAAAAAGGTCTATCCACCAACCTTGCCAGCACTTCAACAGCTATCGACAACTACAGCAAAGAAATCAAAAACCTCAAATCAAGCTATCGCAGCGCTGGCGGCGAGCTCTTTGATCAACGTGAGGCAATGACCAGTAAACTTAGTGGCATTGAGGCCAACATTGATCATAAAGAATCGAAGCTGCGTAAACAGGCTGAAGGCTTTGCCCCCCTGATTCTGGTCGAAGAGTTACTATGGCAGAGCCTTAACCAAGCCGACGCCGAAAGCCGCGGCCGCGAGATCAAACAGTTTCTCAGTAAAACAGATCAACGCGACAGCAAACTTATCAAACACTTAGAGAAAAATAGAGCCGATCCGAAAAGTATTAAACTACTAAAAGACAAGTTATTAGTAGAAAATAACACACAAGAAAAAGAAATCCCCAAAGACTTTTATATCGACACACCCGCTGAAGCTTTCAGCGGTCTTAATCCCGAATGTTTCCGTGAATCGAGACTTGAAAATAGACTTGTGAACGAAGAACTTGCAGTACTCGAAGAACAGCGTATCAACGCTGAACGAAATTTGTCCGCCGTCCCAGAAGAAGCCACCATCGCCGACATACAACAACAGCTTAGTAAACGTGCAACCACCTTAATGCAAGAGCAGGCCAAACACAGCATACTCGAAGACCAGTTATCACGGATTAAGCGCCAATCTGAACAAGCGGAAATCAAGCTGGGCAACCTAAAGCTCTCTGATAACAAGAATAACTTCGCCGCTGAACTTGATCGAAATATAATTGAAAATGTCGATAGTGTTAAAACCATACTGGAAACATTTCATCAGGCCATGGTGAAAAAACACATCAAACACCTAGAATCGCTGATCTTCGACAGCTTCATTTCACTAATACATAAACCTAAATTGGTCAGGCGTATAACTATCGAACCAGAAAGTTATACGCTTACTCTGCTCGACCAACAACTTAACCCGACCCCAAGCAACCGTCTCAGTGCCGGCGAACGTCAGATTTTAGCCATATCCATTCTATGGGGCCTTGCAAAAGCATCTGGGCGGCCACTACCTGCCATCATCGATACACCCCTGGGCCGTCTAGACGCTAAGCACCGACAACAACTGATTGGCAACTACTTCCCCAAAGCCAGCCATCAGGTCATTCTACTATCCACCGACCAGGAGATCGACAAGAGCTACCGCAACGACCTTAGTAAATATATCGGACGCGAATATCACATTGAATATCAGGAGTCATTACAGACCTCCACCATCACCGAGGGGTACTTCTAATGGCCATTGATCATGTTTATGTTTCCGAAAAAGGCAAGAAACAACTCAGCAAGCTTAAAACCAAGACCGGCATACAACAGTGGAATCATCTTTGCAGATGGGCCTTCTGCTTATCATTACAAGAAAAAACTGTACCCCCACTAGAAGACATCAATACCGACAGCTCAATCGACATGAGCTGGCAAACTTTTGCAGGCGAGTATCATGAGGTCTATTTGGCGCTATTGAAGACACGAATGCTGAATGACAGACTATCCGGTGATGACGAGAATCTTAAATTGTATTTTAAGATTCACCTTCACCGAGGGATTTCATATTTGGTTACACAGGTTGAGGGAGTAGCGGGGCTTTTCGAGTTATATATAAAGCCCAGATAAAGATTCACCATCTACGGAGAGGGATACAATTAAAAATTGTACAGTATTAAATGCGCTTAATACCAGAATCAACACAGCACGGTGAAACGCAACCATCTCACACAATAAAAAAATGAGAAAGACCTAAACCTCTAGTCATCTCGAATACTTCCTAACTACTGTAACCATAAATAGACTACTAAGCAGTAGTCCAGATACCGCTTGTAAGGCAGAAACTGTTCGGACTACGGTGCTCGACGGTGAAAAATCACCATAACCCAGCGTCGTAAAAGTAACAACACTATAATAAAGACTAACTTTAAACGACTCCCAATAACCAACAGTATCATAAGCCACATTGGAACCAATTTTTTCTAGCATTAACTCGGAAAGTTCAAGCGTAGCAATATAATCCCCAGAAGCGTGGACCCCACAAAAGAAATACACAACTGAACAAACCAAAACAACAACAACCGCCCAGCAGAAAACCCGCGCAGGAGATTCACCGTAACTTGAGAGGGTCTTATATAGACATAATGTTAAACCCTCGAAAAATGATGATTGCTTGCGACGCTCATCGCACTCTCTCTTATAAAGTAAAGCAGCTTTATCATCAACACCAGCCAATTCATACTCACGTCGAGAACATCTAATAAGATCCAAAGCCTCCCCACTAGAATTATCATCAAAGGCATCAAAGGCATCAACCGCTTTTAGATAGCATTCACCTGCCAACTTATGATCTAAGCTCAGGGCCGCAAGAACTGCAGCATGTTTATATCTTTTGTACACCCCTCTTTTCTTGATAACTTTTTCTTTATCTCCACATTCAACCCATTTACCTGTTTTCTCGTGATACCCAAGTTCACATTTTTCGTAAACCACCGCAATTCGCAAAGCAGCCTTGGCTATACGGACAGAATCATTCAAACCAAGTAATTTCTCATATAGCGCATCAGCAAACAGCTTATCCTTAGCACTCAAATCCGAAATATTTACCTCAAGGATACGTTGTTCATCAGACGTAAATTCGGGGCCTAGATCTATCGTACGCTTTTCCACCATGTCATCATCAGCTCTAGACTCTGAACCAGAAATGGAATACCAATTATAGCGTCGCCCAACCCTAACTAAATGGCTCTTATTCTCCTTCAACCACTCCTCAAACCCCTCAATGGATTCTTTAGCATAAAGATCCGCAGCACCTTCACTATCACTGCCATCAGAATAGTCCTGTAACAAAGAAGGTTGTCGCTCAAGAAAATATTCAATTAAAAGTTCAACACCAGAAACTCTATCAGTACCACTATTTTCATAACGCCGAAGAATAAAGCCGACTGCATCTTCATACCAATCAGCAGTCATTACCAACCCCCTTCTTCAAATATTGATGGAGAGAGTTATGAGCAGTATTCAGTAAATTCAATTCATCTTTAGAGACTTCAATGTCGTTAATAACACCTATCAAATAGATGAAATCTTTAATTTTTTTCAACCTACATTCTTCATCAAGCTTCAAAGGGGGTAGATCTTGAAGCTTCATATTTCTTTCTATCATTTCCCTGTGTTCGTCAGACTCTAAATATGTCAAGAACTCCCTAGCTTGGTTAACGTTATTTATCTCTGCCCTCTTACCGCCAGTGGATGTTATCGCACCATAAACACGATGAAGGTTTTCACGATTAGTGAATTTATAAGTATCTAAATCCTTATTCTCCTCCCATCCCAACCACTCTCTGGCGTAACGGCTTGGGGAAAGGAACTCAGACAATAATGTGTAATGTTTTTGCAACATTCGATCACCGTATTCCTCATCGCTTTTCATCTGAAGGAAAGCACGGTAATTCTTAAAACGTCTTTCAGCTTCCAGGTCAGAAATGCCAAGTAACGCACCAATCTGAGGGAAAGAATCCCCCGCTTTATGTCTATCTCCTATCAACCTAGCGCTTTGATATCCCGTCCACCTCTTCGGCCCAGATACGTGACGCATACCCATTAGTCCTGCTGAAAATTCTGAAATATCATCTTCCGTTCCAGAAATACAAATTACGCCTATAGACTTTATTTTTTCTACAACTTTCCCAGGTAAATGGATATCCCCTTCAAGGTAATCCTCAAACAACCCCTTTAAGGCTGCAATCCGTCTATTTCCCTCAACAACAAGATACAACCCAGGCTCATCCTCGACGTTAAGCCGCCGAACAACAACTCTATCCATTTCGAGAAACCCATTTTGGAGAATTGAGCTCCTCAACTCTCCAAGTTTTTCTTTTTCCAGGCTATCAAGTGTTTTTTCTTGCAACCCAACAACTTCCTCATCACTATATATAACTTCTTCTATTTTATAGTCGAGACGATAGTTGTTCGGATCAAGCATGAGCCGATCCAAAGGAAGAGTTAAATTGGTTAGATTCATAAAAAATACTCGATCATAGCTAACGCCATAAAATACATAAAACCTTAGAATAAAACAGCAAATATTTTCTAAAAACGCTAAGGAAGCGCTGATGATCATCGCTTGTAATAGAATTAAAATATAATTCCGTGCTCATGCCATTAATAGGGCAATCCTTTGTCTTTTTTACGTCTGTTACTCGCCTTTTCCAGACAACAGACGTACCTACCCTAGGTCAGCAGATATTTCTTGCCCTCCATAAGGTTGGCAAACCCGGCCAGCCGATTGTAGTTTCTGGCAAGTCCACGATAGCGCACTTGTCATAACCGAACACACGTTTAATGTAACGGAAGGGATGCTTTACTTTGGTGCGTATTTGGGCTTTTCTAAATTTATCTTTGACCACGTCACTGCGCTTTGCCAATAAACGCCGTGCCCCGGGGCGCATCGCAACAAACCAACCCATCTGGCGATTCTTGTACTCTTCACATTTTTCAATACCCCGCCACCCCAAACGCATTGTTCTTTGCCATATAGCAGTTTATCCGCCTGTGTGATGTCGTGAACATTAGCAGGGGTGGTCGTAATACTGTTAATTAACCCCAGAGCATCATCAACACCAATGTGCATCTTCATGCCGAAATTCCAGCTATTGCCCTTCTTTGTTTGATACATTTCGGGGTCTCGTCGGTGCGCTTTATTTAGGCTACAATTAGTTTATTGATACTTAAGCCTTAGCTAAATACCACATCTTATTATTTGAATCGTAATAAGCGCCTTCAGTGGAAAGAATACCCCTCACAGACCCATCAACTGGCATCCCAGTCAAATCTTCCACTCGAATATGGATCTCATTAATAGACATTGGCTTATCCATATTCTCCAAAATTTTTCGTACTGCTTGTGAAATATTTAATCGGCGAGAATCTCCAGCCCATTCAGCAAGCCCGACAAACATAGACTGAGCCAAATGTAGACGCTCATCGCGTTGAGCTAAATTAAGCAGAGCATAAGCAGATGGTAATTCCAGAGAATTATCGTCAACTTCAATAAACTGGCCGGCCTCAGTTACGTGAATACCCTTCTGCCGACATTTCAATATCTCGTATAACTGATTAAGCTTTTCCTCATTATCGGCTGGGTTGCCACCCACATCGCGATCAATTAACCCCCAATAGTCTGCACCCAGCTGAATCATCCTATCATTTGGCTGAATCTGAAGATTACCAACAACACCTCGAATACTGGCAAGCCGACGTTGAATTTCAACCCCTTTTAGTGGTGCGCCGTTATCTTCAAGGATTTTAGTAAATGCGTCAGCCATATCGACTCGATCGCCTTTCTGCTGACCAGAGTCTACCCTTGCCCACACCATCCTATTCAAATACACCAATTTTTCAGATGACTCTAGAATGATATTTAGAAGGTAATGATCCAGCTCATCAGGCAACGTAGGAAATCTTTCTTCAAGCCGAGCAACAAGCTCACTACAGTGCCACTGTTTTTCAAGCGGCCCATCTTGAATCATTTTCGTCACGACCAAGCGAATATTATTAGATGCTCTTTCTGAAATTGGATTGAAATGAGCTAGACCATATATACCTCTTGCATATAACTTACTGCCTTGACTCTGTAGGGCTTGGTGAGCCCGCCTTTCATTGACCTCTTTCCCTAACAGCTCAGTTGCCCTCTTCGCAATCTCACTGTAATGAAGTGGCTTTTCAGCCTGCAGCATCACCGCAGCAACAGCTGTGTCGGCCGATTTACCAAAAGCGATCAAATGTGAGGTTTGCTCATCGCCATCAAACTGCAGTGCATCTTCAAACTCACCCCACATTAGGGGCACCAACTCCGGCGCGCCCTTATCCGACAGTTCCGCGTTAAAGGTCGTATCAATATCCTGCCTGGTCCATGCGCCTTGTTTTGCTTTGCCTTTAAGGCTTCCACGAAAATGGCTAACGCATTCGTCCCAATCCTCAGGTTTAATACGAGAGACCACGCTAGCTCCATTAATATTAATAATGCGAATCTCATTTTCAGAGAACAGCTCGATGATAGCTGCTAGATGCTGATAATTACCCATAAAACCTTCAAACCAAGGGTCTTCTATTTCGAGCATTTCAATATAGAGCGGAGCGCTACGGTTAATTAATAGCTGGCCGATTTTTAATGAAATACAATCGTCCCATAATTCGGCTTTGATAATTTTGGTAATATATTTCTTTTGGATTTGACGAACACGCTCACGAGTCACCCCTACGACTTCACCTACAGCCTCCAGAGTCATAGCCGTGCCCTTGTATCCTGTTCGGTACTCTATGACCTGACGGTCTCGATCTTTCAAACTCGACAAAGCACGCTCAAAGTGACTTTTCAGTGATGTAGCAGAAATAAGTCGAAGTTGATCGGCATCATCAAGTAGTTCAATATCAGCAAGCGAGGGCGCCCCAAGTGATGAACTTCTTGAAGCGAGCTCATTCTTAATTTCAGTCGGTGAAATTTTGTCTAAACTTATTGTCTTCAGCAACTCGCCTTCTGTCTTCAGGCTACCAGGCGGCCAGTTTTCAAGGCGCATCCCAAGAGACAATTCCCGGGAAGCTAATACATCATTGATTTCTCTCAGCGACTTATGACCTAAGTTCGGTAGCTTAAGCAGCCCCATTTCGCTGTATTGAACCAAATCGCCGATGTAGTCAATACCCTCAGCTTTAATACAGTTGGCCGAACGAACAGTCAGATCAAGATAATCAACGGATCGAAGTAGAATGGGATCAACGTCCTCTTCTTCAGAAGAGACGAATTCGAGAGAACTAAACAGCTCATCACTCACTTTTCTAAATAGCGGCTCTGATACAGGCCTCGAATAATCTGTGTTTTGGGTATGTCTATTGAGTTCAACAGCCAGTACGCTGACAGGCTTTTGGGCACCAAACCGATATAAATCTCGCTCGATAATACGAGCAAATATCTCTTCTTTATTTAAAGGACGCTCTGAATCATTCAGTACTAGAAGAGCAGCCTCTGCAATGCTATGCCCTCCCTGCACACTCAAAACAACCGAGCTCTGAAAAACAGCACTAGGTTCAAGACAATCAAAACCAAGGCCCTTCACTAACTGATGCAACGGCACTGTCTGCGCAGACAAAACCATCTCTGCAACAACAGCGATAGAACTTTGGTATTCCTCAGGCAGTGCCCACTTGGCCGCTTCACTCGTTAACACCTTGCCTCGGTGTTTCAATAGCGATTCCGTATTTTTAATTTTAGGGCGGATAAAACCGACATGAATAATACCCACGCAGCCGTCTTGATCTACCTCCTGCCAAGTGCCGCACATGGTTGCCAGATCACGGTGCACACTAACCTCCACGGATGAATCTTCGCGGACAAGGACGAAATAAAGTTTTAATGCTGTCATAGCTAAAATTTACTCGTCGAAATATTTGTCGAGTGGTAATTGGCCCATTGTCTGATAGGAGTTGTAGAACTCGCGGATACCTGACTCGGCCAAACGTTCCACGAATTCATAGACGGAACTACCCTTGGGTAATAGCTCGGAATGTTCAGTGGCTAAATATAGCACCCCATCGGGGTCAAGCTCAGCCACCCTTAGGCTGGACGTGCTTTTTTCCATCAGTTGTGGAGGCGGATCGTTTTTATTCAAGCCCAACGCGACAGCTAGACGGTAGAGATCGAACTTAATTAACTTAACCCCCTCTGTGCCCTGCCCAGGGTTGAGCTCTTCGAGCAGCTCTTCGAGCTGCGATCCAGTTGTGGCTGTAAGGCCTATACGACTTGGTTCATCCATTTCAATCACTCTTTACGATACGCGACTCGGTGGCCGAGATACGCTCAATTTGATAGCGGGCGCCGATAAAATCGGCAAAGTTCTGGATATCTCTATCAGGATCAATCTCCCCCTCATGAACCAACAGTACGACCTGATCTGCCATTTTAGGAAGGTATTTCAAGACATTACTTCGGTGTTTCGGGTCGAGTCGACCCAGCGGAGTATCCATAACAATGGGGCCAGCCTTTCGAGCAGTACGGTTGAGTCCATCAATGAGCGACAAGGCGACGATTTGTTCGGCACCCGCACTTCGCTCTTTAAGTACTCGCCCTGCTTCATCGACGATGGAAAGCCCATAATTATTATTTATTTGTAGCCCGCTGTAGCTTTCTTCCGTGGTCAGCTCAGCAAAGGCTGCAGTGGCGTGACGCTCAACGTCCTCACGCAGTCCATCTCTGAGCTGATCTATTCCCGTTGAAAATATTGCTTCAAGTTCCTGATACATATTGACTCGAATCGAACTCTTTTGGCCTTGACCACCAGCACTCTTCGAAATCAGTGTTGCGATATGGTCTTGCTCTTTGATGTTTTTATTAAGCCCCCCCTTGGTCTTTTCAATATCACTATCCAGGCGCGTCAATTGTGCTTTTAACAAGTCACGCTTATCGCGCTGACGTACAATTTGGTCGGTATCAAACTCACGAATTTCCTCTTCAAGCTCATCTTCTTTAGTTTCAACCCGAATCAGTGCAACTTGTAGTTGTCGCTGCTTTGTTTCATTCTGGCGCAGACGATGCCCTTCTCCTGCGGAACGAATAACAGATAACTTTTCGATTTTACTGTTTAAAACCCTTATTTCCTCAGGGTCATAGACAGATAATTCCTCCTCTGCTTGAAGGTTCGCAACCTTCTCACGAATTGGCTGAATTTTATCATCAGGGATAGGCTGCTTACAGGTATCACAAGTTGGATCATCAATACTTCTCTGCAGTGTCCTAATCTGCGAGCTCAGCACAGCTTTAGTCTCCGCAACCGCTTGTAGATTATCCCTTCTGACCTTAATCGTCTCTAGTAAAGGGGACATATTATTATGTAATACATCTAACCACGCCGTTTTAAGTAGCTCGCGCTGCTCGTCCCCCAAGCTCAATAATTGCTTGTCCGCTGCTTTTCGCTCAGAAGCTAACCCTTCGAGTTCTATTTTTTTCCTCTGTACACCCTCCGTATTTTTAAGCTCATCATCAATATCGTCGACCTGTTTCTCAACTACCACACGTTGTTTCAATAAATCATTTAGATCTTTTTCGAGCGACGTCAGTTTTATCTCCAACTGATTCTGCTGTTCAGCAAAACGCTTAAGCTCAGTGTTCTTCCTCGCATCTTTAGCCTGTGCACGCCGCGCATCTTTCAGCAGACTACTGAATTCATCTCGCCCATGAATTAACGCCGGCACACCGAGCGCCTGCTCAATGTGCTCTTTAATTTTATCACCCTGCTCGCTCTCTTCGACCAGCAAATTTTCATACTCTTGCAACAGCTCACCATCAAACAAGAAGAAACGAGAGATCTCTTCAGGGACCACCTGATTAATTTGATTTTCAATCGTATCACCCGAGACGGCGGCACCATCAATACGCAAGCCAACACTCTCTTCAAAATCAGCATCGTGCTTAGGTTGGGAAACATGATTTTTTTTCTCGATGCGACGCCGTATCTCATAGTCTTTACCTGCATCTGAAAACTTGAGCATAATCGACATACTCCAGTCGCCATCGGTAGCAGCTTCGATATTTACTAGGTTTACCCTTGGGATAACACGTAGATGTCTACCAACAGCATTGCCATAGAAGCCCCAACGCATAGCATTGAGAAAACTGGTTTTACCCCGCATATTGTCACCAAACAGTAACATCACATTTTGAGTGTCGTGCTGTGGAAAGCCAACTGTCTGCTCACCCTTATAGGGCATAAAATTATTGATAGTCAGTTCTTTTAGTTTCATAGAAGTAGATCGTCCCCGTCACGTACTAGCACCTCTTCAACCAAAGCTTGCATTTTTTTCATGGTTGTTCGGTCTTTATCGTACTGATGGTCGCTTTGTAACTGGTAGCAGGCACGCACCAACTCATCACTAAGCGTGGTATCCATGGCAGCCTTAACCTCAAGTAATACCGTTAGAGGTTCACTCTTAATCGTCATCATTATCTCCCGACTCTTCTATTCCATCTGTATCTGCTAAGCCAATTTCTTGAGGGTCTATCCCTAAATCAATGGCGATGCTAATTAGTTTATTTGCCCCTGAGCGGTTCATCGCCATTTCAGAGAATTGGATACTTCGTTGCAATTCACTTTTCAAAAGTGACATCTGACCGGGCTCTTGATCTAAGCAAATTGGCACAACCACCGCGTCATAAATTACTGCATGATGTTTACCAGGGCAGACCCGTAAAACACGACCTCTTCGCTGAATAAATTGCCTAGGATTTTGGGAGGACGCCAAGATCACTGCGTGAGAAATTTTCGGGATATCTACTCCCTGGTCTAGGCAGCGAATCGACAACATAATGCCACCGAAACGCTTGAACCAATCTAGAGATGCCGCTGCATCCCCTTTCATATTGGTATGGTATTCACAGGGTTCATGACCACGAGACCGTAAGGCATCCATCACATCTCCCAATTGATGCTGGTCTTCACAGTAAACTAGCCAACTCTGCCCTTCTACATAATTATCGACGAGGGTTTTTACGGCATAAGGGACTTTAGCTGAAGCTTTTTTTGCAATACGCGAACGCTGTATCAGCATATTTTGTATTCGCGGACTCATGATTGGCATGCCATTATCATCCCGTTTAGAGCGAGCATACTCCTGTGATATTTCTCGTGTAGCCACTTCCCAAGCGTCAGATTCTTCCGCCGTCAACCGTATTGGCTCAGGATGATATTCATATTCAACCAATCGTTTCTGCTGTATCGCATCGATCAATGTAAATGGCGGCTCTACCACCGGACCAAAATAGTTGAATATCTGTTCCGTTCCATTAGGATCACCATAACGACGAGGAGTAGCACTGAGGCCAAGCCGTGGTCCTGATTCAATAGTCAGAGCTTTAGAGTTTTCTCTACTACCGATTTCATGCACCTCATCTGCCACTACCATTAGGTGATCCCCACCCCACAGTCCTTCTCTGAATTCAACCAACCTGGCCGTCGCCATAGTTACTAACACAATTCTTGCACCAAGGCCTTTTCCAGGTTGAGTAAACTGGCGTAGTCGTTTGTTTTTTCGCCAACGGTTATGTCCATCGCCAGCTTTAAGTATTGTTGTATTTGGTAGCTCTTCCTTAATCTCTTCACTCCATTGCTTATGCAATAAACGATCAGGAACCAATACAAGAGCAACACCATCATCCCCTAAATGGTCTTTCAAAACTGTTAAAGCTGTAAAGGTTTTACCACTACCCGTAGCATGCTCAAAAACACCTCGCCGCTCCTGCGCGACCCATGCCTCAATCGCAGCTAACTGATGGGGTAATGGTTTTCGTTTAGTAACACTCTGCTGCGGATCTTCTTCAGCATTTTTTACTTTATAGAGCGCTGTTATATCAATATCATCAACACGCTCTTTAGCAATTGTCTGAATTTTATTTTTCGCTACGCTCGGGAAGTCCACCACATCGACAGCATCAAACCCTCCATTCCATAATCGTTCAAAATACTGCTCACTGTTCTTCACTCGAGTACTTTCTTTCGCTCCATCCCAGGAACAGTATGTATCAAATGATTCATAATTACCCCGGTCGTGCCATCCATTCCAAGTCTCATTTACAGAACCTTTAAAACTTAATACATTCCCACTTTTATCTTTAAAGACCCCGATTTTTTCATGGTAAATCCCATGTCCATCAGGCCGAAAAGCAATTTTTATATTGATTACCCCTAACGATATTAGAGTAGCTAAGGCTACGGTATTAGCTTGAAGCTGTTCATCACAACAAAGGACGTCTATATCTCGGATCAAAGCATTTCCCAGCATTTCATTGCGAGATTGATAACCATCAGCGATAGCCGAGTAGTCCTCATCAGTTAATACCGGGGAGCATATTAATCGCATTCTGCCGCCTCGCTTAGCAAAATCGATCAAGCTTCCACCAATAAGCAAAAAAACTGTAGAGCGAAAATAGCCAACAGCACGATCGTAAATATTCGCCTCACGGACGCACGGTTTATAGAAAGACTCAACTAAGTCCTGCTCACCAGTGCGGTATTCTTCGAGGATTTGTATGTCTGTCAATGCCACGATCTAGGCTCTCTTCAGAAAAGATTTTTATCACATCGTTATGCGGTACAGATTAACAAGAATAAGAAAAGGTAGGGCTATCCAGAATATTGTCATAAGGGAGCAACTGTAGTAGAAGACCACAAACTCCTGAGGCTTCAATAATTTCCACATTCGCACCTGGAATCAATTTTTGTCCGTCTGTCATTTAATACTCCTTGAATTCAGATAATAATTGTAACGCTTGAAATGATAGAAGAGTCAACGGCTGTTAGAATTGACAACCCAACCCAAACCAATTCGAGCAACGATGAAACAGCCATGCCTACAGCTAACCCAGTTGCAACGATACCAGATATAGCTCTGTCAAAAAGCCGCTCCTTCACAAACAACTATAGCGTCACAAGTTGACGGCCATAAATCCACTTTTAGTCGGGAGCCTAAATGCTGCCCGGCTGCGTTATGATGCTGAGACCACACATAAGCAGCAATAAAGGCTTGTATATGGCAGGTCATGTCAAGCGCTTAGCTCGGAGTTTGTCAGCAGCAGCAATTGCAGGGCGCATTTCATTAGAGAGCGGCCAACAGCGTATCATTCACGAGACGGCCTACCAATAGATATATTCTAGTAACAAGAAAGCCGCAGGGCTCTCACTTTAATACTTCTTGAGAGACTCCCGAGCAATTCGAAATGAGTGACCCTGATAGCGATGCAACCCTATTATCACGACAACCACACAATCAGCCAACTCAAGACACAACACGTAGAAATGCAATCTTGGATTCAAATCTGAAGTGCATAACTTGATGAGATAGAAGAAGCGGTTAGCTGCCTGTAGGCTAATCGTCTTTT
>CAJXZM010000127.1 GCA_913063125.1 uncultured Gammaproteobacteria bacterium
AACCCACGAGCATGCCACGAAACAGAACTTAACTATTTACCCACAGAATCAGCAAAACGCGTTGCCGTTGTAGGTGCTGGTCCTGCAGGGCTAGCTTACGCAACCGTTGCGGCACAACGTGGGCATAACGTGACGCTGTATGAAAGTAGCGATAAAATTGGCGGGCAATTCAATATAGCAAAACGTATCCCTGGTAAAGAGGAGTTTACTGAAACCCTGCGCTACTATGCAAAGCAACTCGAACTCACCGATGTCACAGTAAAACTTAATCACAAAGCGACACAAGAAGAATTGATAAACGAAGATTTCGATAAAATCATTTTGGCTACCGGCATCAAACCACGCACACCAGACATTGACGGCATCGATCACCCCAAAGTCATCAGCTACTTAGATGCACTACAGGATAAAAAACCAGTTGGTAAAAAAGTCGCTATTATTGGAGCCGGTGGTATTGGTTTTGATGCCGCAGAGTATTTATCTCATGCTGGGGTTTCTAGCGGATTAAGCAAAAAGGTATTTGCCAAAGAATGGGGCATAGATTTTGAAAACCATCCTCGCGGCGGGGTCGCAGGTATAGAACCTATAGTTGAAACGAATGATAGAGAAATTCAACTACTTCAACGAAAAACAACTTCGGTAGGAAAAACGTTGGGGCGCACTACAGGCTGGACTCATCGCATCATGTTACAACGTCGAAATGTCAAAATGATTAACGGTTGTGATTATAAGAAAATCGATGATGCAGGTTTACACGTCACTATTAATGGTGAAGAAAGAGTGCTGAATGTTGATAGTATCGTTATCTGTGCAGGCCAACAGCCCTTTAGAGAGTTATACGAAGGGCTACAGAACCAAAAGTGTGATGTTGAACTGGTGGGTGGTGCAGACGTTGCCTCAGAGCTTGATGCGAAACGGGCAATTGATCAAGCAAGTAAACTTGCAGCCAACTTATAAGTATAAAAACTAAAGTTTAACCCTACATTTCCTAACCTTGGCCACAACAAGATTTTGAAAAAAGAGGTACGCGTAATAACTACAGATGAGTTGAAATGAAAATATTTATCATTTCAACTCATCTATTAAAACCCTTACTCACCCCGAACAACAACCGTTCCCGCAAGTTTGTCATGAAATCCTTGTTTCTTACTATCAAACGCAATCCATATAAACCCTAAACAAAGCGGAATCACCGACACAAAATACCCGATGTACCGCACAAACAGACGCCCGGTAGAAACCGGCTGGTAAGTTTTTGCATCAAGAATTTTGGCTTTAAACATCATTTTCCCCGGCGTAGAGGAATAACGCTTCCATAACAACATAATCAAAATAAAGGGCACCGCCACTTGCAGTAATAACCCCTCAGGATTCATTGTCTCCATATCTGCCTCCATCAACCCTAAGCTTGAAAATATGGCAATCAGAACAATCATTAAAATCCCCATCCATATGTTATCAACAATGGATGCAATCACACGTAACCAAAACCCGATGTACTCATATTCTACATCTTCGTCACCCATGTCTGACTCTGGGCTTGTGTATACTTCATTCATGGTAAAAAAACCTCATTTCCGACACCAGCCTTAGCGTCAATTCTAGAGCTAAAACCAACAGGTCTTGCTCATATTTTATGTTATAAGATATTTAGCTGAGTTATAGTAATCAATCGTATCACGCAATCCAAGCAATGTTGTTCATATAACACCAGGAATCTCACGTGCCCACCAACCAAACCGAGCCTTGCCAACAAACACCCTCTATAGAACCACAATCGTTAAACATAATGAACAGCCTATCAATTGAGTGGCAAACTCTACATCGCGACTACGAGAAATATGAACAATTCGCCCTGCTCATCAAGCTTTTCAGCGTTGGACTATGCCTGCTGTGTATAACGCTATCAATAAACAGCTACCTATCGCTGATGCTTATCCTCACCTTATGGCTTCAAGAGGGTATATGGAAAACTTATCAAGCACGATCAGGTGAAAGGCTTCTTGTAATCGAAGCTGCACTTAAAAACCCGGAAAAAAACGGCATTGAGGCCTCCGCTCCCCCTTTCTCATTCTCATTCTACAGTACGTGGGAGACCCAAAAACCCGGTATCGTCGGGTTAATTCTCGAATATATTAGTAATGCCCTACGACCTACGGTGATGTATCCCTACGTGGTACTAATTGCTATCTATTTATTACACACAATTTTATGAGTGCTAGAGCCCATCCTTAAGTAGTTCCTGCAAGAGCTCCCTTTCGTTCAAAGAGAGCTCCCAAAGAGATACCATTACCGGCCATCCATTGTGCATAAACAGTAAGACATGCCGAAATAAATATACGTGCGTAATTCGCTGCCTTTCATATACTTTCCGGTTAAACATCGGTTCCATCACTGCCACAAATGAATCGTCAATCATGATCAGTGGAAAAGCATAAACACTGTGTAAATGCCGAATAGTCAAAAAGGCAACAACCGTAATCCCCGCCAATGTAAAAACAAAAGCTCTCAGCGTTTCCGAGCCTATTGCTACAAACACCATAAATATAGAAAAAGGAATTACGAGCACTATGACATAAAGAAATAGCGGTTTTATTAGTCGAATCCAGTTCTTTCTCTTTCCGAATTCCTGCGCCATATAACCCTAACTGTAATACTCTAAATATTTACAACTACGCCTATTTACAATTCCAAATAACTGGCCACTTCAAATATATCTGGACGACCCTCATCATACCCGAAATAGCACACATCCTCCATGGCACCCTCACCCAGTACATCACTATCAAACTTTCCCACTACAAAATCACATTTATGATCTTTGGCAAGAGAATACAAAAATTTTAACGGTTTGGTTAATTGGTTTTTTGACTCAATAGTGATATTGACACCCAGCCGCTCTTCTTCCGGTAGGTTTACTAATTGCTTTTTTTCGTTTTTATCACCAACCCATTGGGCTAGCACTTCTGATACCGGTTCAACTAACTCACCCAAATTATCACTAGCGACATAAATATATAGTTGCATAAAACGTTTTCCAGGGGTATTAAGTTCACTATGATGATTTTGGTGAATCGTCAACTTTCATTTCAGGCACATCTTTCGACAGCTCAATGGGCGTATCATCTGATAACGATACTAATTTTTCGGGAGTTACAGGTATTGGTTTGGGCGCAGGCGCAGCAGCGGGCATAGGTAAATCAGGCAATTGCTCAGAGATCATTGCCAACCCCTTTTGAAAACATTCATTACTATTTTCATGCTCCCCCACATGACTTAACAACCGGCCCAACTCACCAAACGCCGCAGCATTTTGGCGACTTTTAAGACTCGATTCCAAATAACGACGTGCTTTATCCCATTGTTTATTCAACAAACTTAAGCGACCTAGGGTTAATAATAACATTGCATTATTTGGTCGCTCTTTTAGCCAGGTTTCTGCAAACAATAATTGCTGGGGCGCATCAGACCCTGTCACCATACCGTACATAACTACAAGACTATCATCCCAATCTTTTTGCAAATAACTCAAAATAATTTTTTCTGCATCGACGCCCGCACTTAACGCCACCAAACAGCCACAATATTCTTTTAACAAAGGGGGAGTTTTCTGTAGTTTCTTAGGGACTTGCACCCACGCTTGTCGCAATTGATTTAATTCTGCCTGCTGATCAAGACCACGTACCGTTCGCTTTAATAACCCCTGATAACCTTGTAATGAGACTGCTAGAAATTCATCTTTAGTAAACACTTTGCTTTTTCTAAGGTCTGCTAACAATTCAACAAGGTGTTCCCAATCACTTAACTCTACGTACACTTCCGCCATCATTTTGATAACGTAACCATAACTCGGAGAGCGTTCGCTATCTTTTAGCATCATCAAGGTTGCTAAACATTGCTCCCACTGCTTGCTTTCAAATTGCAATCTGGCTTTTGTTAGGCCAATAGCAATATCAACACCTTTGGTTGACTCATGAGCTTGCCGTAAATATTCATCTCGACGATCTCCCTCACCTTGCTCGTGCGCAGCCTGCGCTGCAGAGATATAGTTAACTAATGGCGTTTCGTTCTTTTTGGCTGATTTCTTTAATAATTTTTCTGCGTTTGACCAATTACCTTCTGCCAAAGCAACTAATCCTTTGGTCGTTTTTTTACCGGCACGTCGCTGACTTCCTTTTCCATCAAATAGCCAAGCAATGGTGCGATAACAAACAAACAGTACACCAACAAATAATGCTAGCGATACAATCGCGACAACAACACTACTTTCTACAGTAACATTGGCAAAATGTAATAATAGATACCCAGGATCTTCCCCCAAGATACTAAAAGCCCACATTACAAGCCCCACCCCCAACACCGAAAAAATAACCGTTGAAGGTCTCAATAAAATAAAACGCATCAATGCTGTCATTACCGACCTCCCTTAATTATCACTGTTAGGTTTTATTGAAGGAGAAACAAGCTCTTCTAATTGATTCTTTTGCAATTGCCGCGCTACTTTTTCTTGCTGCCAATAGTCACGAAAAACCTGCAAAGCAGTGACAGAACTCTCGATACTTGGCACCACCGTTACCATAGGGATATCCGTTAATCCCTTCAATTCCGCAAGTACGAACTTGGCTTCTGGTGTATCCGTTCGCAAATATTGCTCTATCCGTTTACTTGCCTGCTTTAAACTAACGTTAAACCCCACATAATCCGTTCGTAGCAATGACAATTGAGCCTGCTCTAACAGTACAAAAACATTCTGCCTTAGATATTCTTGTTGATCAGCAAGCAGCATTGGTTTAATGGTTGTTTCATCGTTCACCCGGACCCTTACTAAGGATTCAACAAACCCTGCTAAACGTCCAACAAAACGGTTCCAACCACCACTTTCTTCAACAGCATCAGCAGTCTCCAACACATCATTAGAAACCAGGGCCTCTTCACCGGACCTGAACGTCAACCCTGCCTTTTCTAAGCCTTCAATTTTACTCATTAGCAATTCGATTCGAGTAAAAATACCTTCGCTATCCACATGCTTTGATGATGCCTCACGTAACGCCATCAAATCTCTTGTTAATGCTTCACGTAGTTTTCGCGTTGCTGGTTCTTGCATTTCTCTCACTAGATTGTCCGCTTCCGTTAATAATGCCAACGATCCATTAATATCACTCAGCAAACTTAAACGTCGTTCGGCCACTACCACAAAATGCTCAGCTTCTTTTAACATCCAATCAACACGATGTGCACCTGTTAACTCTGTCATTTGACTTTCAACTGAAGCCAATCGACCTTGCAACATAGCCGTAGATTTCGTAACGCCACCCAATAAATTTTGACGCTTTGTATTACTTGTACTCAGCTGTGTTAATTGCGTGGTTAGCGCGGCAATTTTTCGATCCTGATCTTGCAGCGTATTTTCAATATTTTGCTGTGCAAGCTGCTGTTGCATTTGCTGTTGCTGATCGGCAATCCATAACCAAGCAACAGCACCACCGGCCCCCAAGGCACACAATAGCGATAAGGTGACGATAAGTTTGCTAATAATACTCATACCTTTCCTTTGTAAAATCGGCGCTGAAGCAATTTGACTAACTGGGGTATCCCCTTTTGGCAGACCGGTGTCTAATCGTTGCGTTTCCAAATCTTCAGTTTCCATTATCTCTGCTTCATCTTTATCTACGTTCTATTATTATTGATACTGCTATTGATACATAATGCAATGGCATCATCTGATGCTCCGTTCGCTACCTGCACGGTAACAAAGCCTTGTTGTTTCGCAAAGTCAGCTAATCGCTGACTGACAACAACTAAACAGATCGCCAAAAGTTCGCTGCTTTGTCCTTGGGCCATTGTTATTAAATTCTTTAGGCCATCGCCACTGGTGACTACAATGACTTTTTTGGCATTGGAGTTCAACCATTCGGGCAATTTATTTGATAGCCCTAACTGAGTGATTTCTGGCATTTTTCGCTCATATAGCTCCAAGTAATCCACCTCTGCACCCCTTTGGCACAAGGTATCGGCCAATAACTCACGACCACTAACCCCTCGTAAAATCAACACCTTCTGATCATCTAGGTTTTGCAGACAATCCAGCGCGAGAATTCCCTCTGAGTGGCTAGCACCCTGCGGTAAAAGAACATTACTCAACCCCCAACCTTGCATCGCATTATAGGTAGCGGGACCTACAGCGACCCATTGTTGCTCTAGGGGCCATTGAGGCCAATAATCTGCCAACAATTCCACCCCCATTTTAGCGGCATTGGCGGATACACAAATCACATAACTATAACGCTCTAGAAACTGGATACATTGCTGTTCGACCGACGTTAACACCTTTGGTTGGATCTTCAATGTTGGGAACAACAATACATCCAAACCAACAGCGTGCAGTTTATCTGCTAACCCTTGCCCCTGCCCCTCAGGGCGAGTCACTAATACCGATAATTTCGCCAACTCAATTCCCCTAAGGCTGATCCGCATAAAGCCGTTCAAGGATCGATTTAGCCCCTTGTTCTAGTAATTTGTCTCCGAGTTGCTTGCCTAGCGCCACAGCATTCTCTCTGGGGCCACTTACCTCATCTCGCACAACCTGGGTTCCATCCGGCTCTCCGACTAAACCTCTGAGCCAGATCTGGCCATCTTTTAGTTCAGCATACCCGGCTATCGGTACCTGACAACCACCCTCTAACCGATTATTCATTGAGCGTTCTGCTTGAACCCGTGTCCAAGTATCCGCATCATTAAGACCCGCGACTAGTGCCTGCGTTGCTGTATCGTCATTGCGGCATTCAATACCTAACGCCCCCTGACCCACGGCGGGCAAACTGATTTCCGGTTCAATCTCTGAGGTAATACGATGCTGCATATCCAGACGTTTTAAACCTGAGGCGGCCAAAATAATGGCATCAAACTGCCCATCATCTAACTTTGCTAACCGTGAGTTTACGTTACCCCGCAGCTCTAGAATTTTTAAATCAGGACGTTTTTCTTTAATCTGGCACTGGCGGCGTAACGAACAAGTCCCTACACGAGCACCCTCGGGCAACTCCGCTAAGCTCTTGTATTGATTGGAAACAAAGGCATCTCGAGGATCCTCTCGCTCACAAATCGCGTGCAAGCCCAAATTTTCAGGAAACTCAACAGGCACATCCTTCATCGAGTGCACGGCCAGATCAGCGCGATCCTCCAACATCGCCACCTCCAGCTCTTTCACAAAAAGGCCCTTACCTCCTACCTTAGCTAGAGGCGTATCAAGAATTTTATCGCCACGGGTAGTCATGCCTAAAATCTCAACCGTCAATCCCTCATGCATTGCCTCTAATCGAGCTTGAATATGCAATGCTTGCCACATGGCAAGGGGGCTTTTACGGGTGGCAATACGAAGAGTTTTTCGAGAAGAGGTCTGAGTCATAAAGGCAATTCCAACAAGGTCGTAAATGGTGTCATACGCAGTGTGCTAGCACTGCTCAGTTAATAGCACATTAGTGTGTTTGCAATAGTCGGCTAACCTACCATAGGAGCAACGGATTCGCTAATGAGGTGCATCAATCTTCCTAATCCCGAGCTTACATTGATTGCAAACGTTTCTTTAATAGGGGTACATGGCGACGACTAATTACCACACGCTCATCAATGCCTTTTAAGCGAACCTGAAATCCACCCTCAACACTTTCAACCGCTTCAAGATGCGCCAAAGACACGAGTGCATTACGATGCACGCGAACAAACCGCCCCTCCAACTCATCTTCCAGCTCTTTTAGGGTTTCATCCACTAACACCTCCCCCTCACTGTAACGTACAGTGACGTACTTCTGATCGGCTTTAAAATAACGGATATCCGTTATGGGAATTAGCTCTAACCCTCGGTGGCTTTTAACACTGATACATTGACGTGCAGATACAGGGTCATCAACCTCCTCTCCCTCTAATCCCTTACGCACCGACGCCAACTGAGCTTTATTTATCTTACTTGCCTTTTCAATAACCACTTCTAGGTCTTCTTGACGAATAGGCTTTAACAAATAACCAATAGCGTTGACCTGAAACGCCTTTACCGCATATTCATCATAAGCCGTACAAAACACCACTGCAGGGGGTTCATCTAACGTTGTCATGTGCGCAGCAGCCTCTAGACCATCCATTGTCGGCATTCGGATATCCGTTAACACTAATTCCGGGTTGTGTTGTGGAATAGCATCCAACAGCTCACGACCATTACAGGCTTCACCTACCAAAGTAATCCCACCAATGCGAGATAGCATTCGCGACAAACGATCTCTAGCAAGGGGCTCATCATCACAAATCATCACTTTCATTTACGCTGCTCTCACTGAATCAAAATTCATCAACATCAAAGCTCATAAGGATATGAAAAAATCGTTATATAGCGACCATTTTCCTGATAAGAGGTCAATTTAGCCCGATCACCGTACAAAACGCTGAGTCTATTACGGGTATTTTCCAATGCCATTCGATTACCTTTTGTCTGCGCCTCAGTTTCTTGCTCCACCCAAGGATTCGACACCTGCAACTCAAACAAACCATAGTGATATATCGCCTTTACCCGAATAACCCCCCCTTCGGGCAATGGCTGAATACCATGCAAAATGGCATTTTCCAACAACGGCTGTAGTGTCAATAACGGAATCTGTACCCCGCCTGGAATATCTGGCATATCCCACTCTACCTGTAACCGGTCACCGAAACGCAGCGTTTCTATACCCACGTAACGTTTGCACAGTTGTACTTCTTGCTGGAAAGGTACCTGATTGCCCACTTCATTAAGGCTTGCTCGAAACAATTCGGACAAATCTAATACCGCCTCCTCTGCCTTATCGGGGTCAGAGCCAATCAGGCTGACAATGCTATTCATGCTGTTAAAAAGAAAGTGTGGCCGGATACGAGACTGTAACGCTTGGATCTTATGTATTAACTCTGACTGACGACGCGCTATAAGTTGGGCTTGAAGGTAAAAATAACGAATCACCAGCCCCCCCATAATCGCGGCAATCACCACATTGGTAAGTATTTCAGGAGAAAAGAATGAGATTTCATCGGTCATAGATCGCGCTAACACCCACTGGCTCAGAAAACTAAACAACCAAGCATCTGCAGGAATAACTAAATAGGACAGCACCACCGCTCGGTTGGCAGACATCTTCGCTAGATAAGGACGCAACTTACACAAAATCGCCGCACTGCTTAGCCCCACCCATTGAACAAACAACGACACTAGCGCCAAACCATTCCAGTCAAATGCTGAAAGTGAGCTAGCAGCCAAAATTAACACTACCGAAAATAGCTCTGAGACGATCACTAAAAAGAATACCGCTTCTTTTTCGCACAAATCAGGCAAGAAAAAACCAGCATCCACAGCATCTACATCGCCCTTGCCATCAGCTGGACGAGGTATCGCAGATTGTCGAGTATGTTTGGCGTGCTTAGGTTTGCTCATCGTTGCTGCATCTGTGTTATTTCGTTGCTATTTTGGTGTTATTTCATTGCTATCTCGCGGTGCTATATCAGCGCCATCAATGATATAATCTTCGTCTTTGCGCCTAACCAATTTTTGCTTATTGTGTAAATTATAGCGAGAAATACTCCGGCACCCTTAACAATATTAGCAGTCAACATCACAGAATCAGGAATATTATGGCAGACCAATCACAAGACAAACCTTGGGGTGGACGTTTTAGCGAAGCCACCGATGCCTTCGTAGAAGCCTTTACCGCCTCCGTTACCTTCGACCAGAAAATGGCCGACCAGGACATTAATGGCTCCATTGCCCATGCTACGATGTTGGCTGAAGTGGGCGTACTTACTCACGATGAGAAACAACAAATTATTGATGGCCTGGAAGAAATCCGTCAAGACATCAAAGATGGCAACTTCGAATGGTCTGTCACTTTAGAAGATGTTCACATGAACATCGAAGCTCGTCTTACGGATAAAATTGGCATTACCGGCAAGAAGCTACACACCGGACGCTCTCGTAACGACCAAGTGGCCACTGATATCCGCTTGTACCTAAGAGAAGCCATCGACGGCATTTTGGGTGAGATCACACGTTTGCAAACAGGCCTTGTGGGTTTAGCTGAGCGGGAAGCAGACACCATTATGCCAGGCTTCACTCACCTACAAACAGCACAACCCGTGACGTTTGGCCATCACATGATGGCATGGTACGAAATGCTAACACGTGATTACGAGCGCTTGGTGGACTGCCGGAAGCGCGTTAATCGAATGCCGCTAGGTTCTGCTGCCCTTGCTGGTACAACGTACCCGATTAACCGTGAAATCACCGCCAAGTTATTGGGTTTTGACGGCATCTCTGAAAACTCTCTTGATGGCGTAAGTGATCGTGACTTTGCCATCGAGTTTGTCTCTGCCAGCAGCCTGATTATGACTCACCTATCTCGCTACTCGGAAGAGTTGGTGTTGTGGACATCAGCACAGTTTAATTTTATCGATCTACCGGATCGTTTTTGTACCGGCTCCTCAATAATGCCACAAAAGAAAAACCCGGATGTTCCCGAACTGGTTCGCGGTAAAACCGGTCGTGTTAACGGTCACCTTATTTGTCTATTGACTCTCATGAAGGGCCAACCTCTTGCCTATAACAAGGACAACCAAGAAGACAAAGAGCCACTATTTGACACGATTGAAACCGTCTACAACTGTTTACGTGCATACGCCGACATGGTTCCAGCGATTGAGGTCAAACATGACAGCATGCGTGAAGCCGCACGTCGTGGTTTCTCTACCGCAACCGACCTAGCGGATTACTTGGTTAAGAAAGGTGTGGCATTTAGAGACTCTCACGAGGTAGTAGGTAAAGCGGTGCGTTTTGGCCTCGATACCAACAAAGATCTATCTGAAATGACATTAGAAGAACTGCAAGGGTTTAGCGATGTGATTGATGACAGTGTATTTGAAGTGCTGACCTTGGAAGGCTCTGTTAATGCTCGAGATCACCTCGGTGGCACAGCGCCCGCACAGGTAAGAGCTGCTACAGCGCGTGCTCGTAAGGTATTGGAAGCTCGGGAATTGTAAGCTAAACGTTATCTCGTGTTAACCGTAAAAGCCCGCTTTTCAGCGGGCTTTACGGAATGTATAGCGCTTAGAAATATACCGTCGAAATCCCAAAAGGCCGCCAAAACAGCCATTCGGGAAGCCTACCGCAGCCACCGGCACTTGTTATGTGGCAGCTTGATTACTTGTGAACCTTTTTTTATTGCCAGGAAATTGATCATAAAGCTTATTATGCGCCAACGCTGAAAATGAATCATCTCTTGAATAATAATCTGATATCCAGTTTATAAGCATATCTAAATTTTTATCTTGAGCCTCTTTTGATTCATATTTATGGGGCTCCCATTTTCGGTTACGTGAATTCTCTTGGCAATTTTTTGCTGATAAATCAAGATAAATAATTTCATTTGCATGGCTAAGTATTTGCTCGAAAATATCAGCATACCCTCCTTCAATAACCCAATTATCATTTCCTTCTAGAAATAGAAAAACTTCTTTTAGTGACTCTTCAATATCCCTTCTTTTCGTTGGATGCTCTTTTTTGAACGCTAATATATCTAGATCAAGATGAACTATATTTTCATCAGTACTTAATTTTCTTGCGAGCGTTGACTTCCCTGATCCAGAGTTACCAAAAACTAGTATTTTTCTCAATATCGACCCCTTCATTTCACACAACACCGCGCTCTGCGGAATGTCAATTACAACTTTTAGCCATCTTTTATTAAGACTAACCTAGCCTTCACTATTAAGCTGTTCCTGGCACTACTTTTTTAAGTTTAAGATATCACGACGAGCAACTAAGATGGGACAATCCGCCCACCTCAAAAAACTCAATTGGTTTCAACCTATAGTATTTATCCTCCACTTCTTTCGACTGCTCTGCATATGGCTGTGTCATCACGTCCTGTAGCTCTCGAATTAGAGAGTAATTGCCCGCAGTTGCTTGCTGATAAGCCGGCATAACAAACCACTCTCGTAAAATGTATTTTGGGTTGACGAGCTTCATCTGCCTAGAGATTTCCTCACTGGATCGGGACGAAGTAGCATTCTCGTCACTTGAGCTATTGAGGAGCGTTTTCCATTTTATGAGCCACTCCGCCCAACGCTTGTCCATCTCTCTGGGGTCTGCATCATGCGCCCCATTTTTATATAAGTTATTGTAAAAGCTTTTCTTGAGTGGACCAATGTCGTCGGGTATCGACGAGAGCTCGCGGAAGAAAATGGTGTAATCGACAGGCGTTTGCATCATGAGTGTTTCTAGTTCACTGAACAGTACGCTGCAAAGTGCCTTGTGAGACGCTGAGTTCACAGTGCTAAGACCCAGCTTGGCAGCCCACATCTTTTTCATTTGCGAGTGCATTACTTTCAAAAATCCACTTTGAACCTCACCGAGCTCTAGCAAATAGTCCTGATGCGACGCCAGCAACGGCCGTAACGCCGAACAAAACATGTCGAAGTTGCTTTGCGCTGCGTTTGGTTGGTTCATAAACGAGAAGTGATGACCACCACCCGTCCAAGGCTGATAATGCGGGTTAAAGACATCGCAAAAGCCGAAGGGGCCATAATCAAGTGTAAAGCCACCAACTGCACAGTTATCGCTGTTAAAATTACCCTGGCAGAAGCCGACTCGGATCCAGTTCGCCACCAGTGACGTGAGGCGGCGACGAAACTCGCGCGCCAGCAACACCACTTTTTCTGGGGTGGTGAGTTGCCTATCGACAACGTCAGCGTATTCACGATCAATCAAGTGAAGCACAATCTTCTCGAGCTCTTCCATCGCTTTCGGGTGTTCGTTTTTACGGGTACGGCGAGCGAAAAGTTCGAGTTGGCCGACGCGGATAAACGACGGTGCGACACGTGTCGAGATGGCGACGGCTTCAGATATAAGCATGTCGGGATTCTCCGAGCGCGAGCCCTCCGAGTACCACGGTCGCTTTACCTTCTCCATTTTTGAAACGTACAAACTCAAAGACCGTGATGTGGGCACGCCCAGTGCGTGCATGTGCTCCTGAGCCAAGAACTCGCGGATACTCGACCGCAAGACAGCACGACCGTCCGCGCCACGGCAATATGGCGTGCGGCCGCCACCTTTCAGCTGCATTTCCCAGCGTCGACCGTTGATGACGGCCTCAAGCACAGAAATTGCACGACCATCTCCATATCCGTTGCCGGTTTGAAACGGGCACTGCTGGATGTATTCAGTGCCGTAGATGGAAAGTGCGTACCCACTCGCCCAACCGATCTTGCGCATCGGCTCTGGAACCCGAGAAATGTCGCCGGAGAACATGCGGACGAAGTCGGAGGACTCTGCCATACTGTCGGCGAAACCAAGCTCGGAAAAAAAGTTTCTGCTGTGCGCTACATACTCTGGGCCTTTGATTGGAGTAGGGTTAACGGGGACATAATGGCCTGTGAAGACTTGTCGCGGCGCGTGGTCGGCACCGTTTTCTGTCGCATCAGGATCACAGTTGAGCGTGTCCATGAGGGAGTAGTTTGCCAACTTCGCAAGATCGTCGAGCGTCGATATAGTCGAGGAGGTTTTCTTAGGCAGTCGGTTTGTCATAGTTGTTCATACCAAGTCTCGTAAAGGTAAATTTTAATACTTTGTATCTGACCCCGTTATTTATGTAGATATCCGTATTTGTCACATAACGTCCAACTCAGTTGTGGAAGCGCGTCAACGCCGGAGTTAATTGGTGTTGTTTGTTAGATTCTATTCCTGCCAATAATTGTATAAGTTTATCAAAATAAAGCTGCCCCGCATCAACGTGAACGGTACTATGTGTTGCATTCATGATTTTTATGAGTTCAACATTTGAATGGTTCTTAGCAAACTTCTGGATATTATCATAGGTAGTCAATGTATCATTTTCGCCTTGCATAATAACTATAGGTATATGATTAATAGCTTCAGAAATATCCACCATATTTGTGTCAAATTCTAGAATCTTTTCTATTGGTAAAATAGTCGCAGGTTTCAACAGATAGTTGTTAGCCATCTTTGCGCGAACTACCGGCACCAACGATGGTGATGCAGAAACGAGCAACAAGCCTTTAGGTTGTGCCTCGATAGCGTTTTGCATTGCGATGGCGGAGCCAAGAGATCTACCCACAAAGACAGAGTCAGTAATCACGCAATTCGTTTTGTCATCAATAAATTCAATAGCCATTTTCGTGGTAGTCATAACACTGTCATATGTTGACTTACCAAGAGCACCTTCATATCCAGGATAGGAAATTGCATAAATTGAAATCCCGTGCGCTTGAATCGCTTGAAACACCTCCTTTTCATACTTAGGAATACCTCCATGCTGACCCGGGAAATAAACCACACAAAATCCATTTGTATCACTTATATACTCCCTAATCAACACTTCGTCACCTTCGTATTGAACGGAATGAATAGCACTCTCGTGAGTACTCGCTCTCGGTATTTTCAAAAAAACCAGGTCAGACAAAAAATATTTCAATCCAATAGTCGCGACGGTAAAATAACTGGCAAATATTAGAAGTAAAATTTTCACAAATTTCAAAAACAATCTAATACCCCGTTAAGATTAGACACCAATACTATTCGCCATTATTCGTAACACTGCATCCGCCTGGCATTGTTGCATGATCTTATCGTCGGGGGAACGTAAAAACTCAGTGCCGATGCAATGATTAAACTCACCAAAATATTTTATAAAAACATGGGCAGTTTTAGGAATGACCTCAAATACTCAGCGTATAATTTAAATCACATAAAGATCAGTTCATAAGCGCGCTATTTTACATCATTTACCTCCCTTCTCGCAACATCCTGATAAGCATGCATCATATCAAAGAAAAATCTTTCCCATTTTTCACACACCTCAATCGTTTTTTCATCTACCCCCATAAGCGTTCCATGATCCAAAAATAAACCCACCCGCTCAATCAACCCTTCAACTGTATCACCATGCCCATCAGCCAATAAATTACGAATCAATTCTCCTACTGGATACCATTCATTAGATTTTTGAATATCCATAAATATCCTAGTTAACAGAAAATTCTTTGGCCCTTCCCAAGCACCACTTAACACAACAGCATCACGATACATTCTGGGGTGAGAAGAAAAGTCCTCCATCAAACCGTGCCCTCCAAAAATTGACATTGCCAACTCACTAACCATTACCGCATCATTTGTGCGCCAGGACCCAATCCGCTGATAAAGCGGGAGTGTGACAATACAATACCAACGATATTAGATAAGCCCTTTGGTGTTCCCCGCGAAAAGCAGACACGCGCTATGCGCTCACAGCCCTCATTAAGTCATATACTCCATTCGAATCCTGCACAAGTCCCTCTAATCCATCTTCGATAGCCTTGAGATCACGATCAGCCGTAGCTGCACCGCTAACTGAAATATATCCGCTCGCAATACTATTACCAATATTATACTTTACTGCACCTTTGACGTTACAGTCTGCTCCAAATAATATACATGGTAATAATTCAGTCATTTCCGCCTTACACCAGTCAACCACATTTGACATCCCCAAGAGATCATCCACTTTTCCGTTATTATTAAGACAAGCCCTTACTTTACCATCGGCTAATCGATTAAATAGGGATATTCCAAATGTATGCTTCTTTTTCTGGCGCATTAATACCTTCCCTTGTTCATCATAAATTGCAGCAACAAGCTGTAGATTACTTGCACCAGCAAGTAATATTCGATCAAGTGCGCTAGCGTATATTTTTTCGATTTCTTCTTGCTTCATCTGTCGCCTATCCTTTGGTTGTCCACGGTACTTATTTTTACAAGCCATGAAATGATAACATTTCGCTGAGAAGTTCCTCTGTTTGTTTTTTGCGTCTTTTACACAAAAGGTGACAGTTTGCAGGCGGGCGTTATGTGCTGATGCCTCTTTAACGGTTCTTTGGTGCAATATCTTTGACGCCATTACAAAACTCTACGATTTCTTGGCGGCTAAACTTAGTTAAAACCCGCTTTTCCAAAGCCGGTTGGTTAGATAGGCTTACATTATCTCTACGTGCAGTTCTTGGGCGAACTGGACGACTCATAAAACCACCACCACAATTTGGGCATACGTTCTGCAATAAACTATCTACGCAGCTAGAACAGAATGTGCATTCATAGGTACAAATACATGCTTCGGTGGATTCTGGTGGTAAATCTTTATCACAAAATTCACAATTTGGACGTAGCTCTAACATAATTAAGCATCCCTATTTATCTATACATACATTTAGATACACAAAGCTTGGATCCGATAAGCACATAACCTCTTCAGCAGCGGACGCGGCTTTTCGCGCACTGCCTACACTGGTTATGTACCACTCTCTATAGCACGAATTAAAGCGTCATTACCAATTTCATGTGAATACTCGAATGCAGAACAACCTTCAAAATTCTCCTCCAGCACATCTGCACCAGAACCAACTAATATTTTGGCGACATCGACAATACTGGATTTATCAGCTCGATTACTTTTGCGAAATCCTTGTACAGCCCAAAATACTGGTGTCGCTTTAAAATCTATACATTTTTTCTCAATATTCGCCCCCTTATTTAATAGGGCGCTTACTATACTCGGCAAACCCACATAAGCAGCCCAGTGCAATGAACTTGCTCCATGTACAGATGTTGCATCAATAATAGCACCAGCATCAATAAGTACTTCTGCAACACCAATAGCCGACAATGATACAGCGCCAATTAGAGGCGATTCAGCATTCTCACTGCCTTCTAATCTAGCGCCAAACTCCAAAAGTACTTTCGCAACTTCCGCTTCATTACCGTTCGTTAAAACTCCGTTAAAAACACAATCACTAACATAGTGAAGCGGGTCTGTTTCAATTTCTTGATCTTCACCCCAAATTATCTTTCTATTCGAGCACTCAGGATTAGCCGAAAGAAACACTTTCAGATCGTCAACTAAACCTAGTTCGATAATTTCTTTTAACTTCATAAACCTTGATCTCAATTACAATCTTTCTGGTCCATAACACCAAGCCTGGCCGACATTGCTACTTTGACATGTTCAAGTGCATGCCCTCCTTAAAGCGAGGACATAGTATGTTTTGAAACGCGGTACACTCCTCCAACTTTTAATATTTGACGTTATGCTGTAGTCAGAGTCAATAAATAGATCATGAGCAGTACTGAAAACACCAAATTCCCCACGCCTACCTTTAAGAAATCATCTTTTGGGAAATTATATTTTTTGTAGCATATTAAAGAAGACACAAATGACCATAGCTTTAAGGCGATACCAAATATTAGCAGTGGTATCGCTAACTCTGGAACAAAGAATACATATATATAAATGACACCAAACAAAAACGCGGTACCACCTGTAAAGATGCGATACTGCATATAGTCTTGCGGAAGAGATCCTAACTCCGGTGGTAACACTGGTGCTTGAAACCACATTGTTAATGCACCAATCAAATTATAGATTGCTGCAACAATTAGTATAAATTCCATTTCTATTTTCCTTAAATTTGTCCATATTTCTAGGAGTATTCTAACGTTCATGTTCACCCGATTGAAAAGGTGAAGTGAATTTGTGATAAAAGCGTAACGATCACAAAGGCGCTACAGCTTTTCAATTCGAGTGGATCTCGTTAAAGGAGGGAGATAATTTTTCTGTCCCTAATTGAGATCTATTTTTAAGCCAAATGGACATATACCATACTGATAGTATTAACTCCGTTACAACAGCA
>CAJXZM010000128.1 GCA_913063125.1 uncultured Gammaproteobacteria bacterium
GTGTGATGGGGTCAGGTTTTCCTCAACCATTTGCTGTGATTGTGCTTAGCGAAGAGTGCGGGGAGATGTTAAGTGACCCTGCTAAGAAAGGCGAGTTCGATAAGCACACGGATAGCCTCTTGGTTGACCTCAATCAAACCTTAGCAGCCCATGAACGGTTGGCGTTTATTGTCTTTGTGCGAGATGTCTGGTCCATAGAAAACGGATTTTTAACACCTACGTTAAAAATCAAGCGGGCAATTATCGAAAATGCTTATGAAGGCGCGGCGCCGCACTGGTTTGATACACTAGAAAGAGTGATTCATCAGAGTCTCTAGATTTTGATGATAGAGAGGCATTTGATGTTCATAGTGGCAAAGCGCAAGGCTTGCCACTAAACTGAGAGGATTCCCTGGGAACGCATAAAACGATACTAAACGACATTAATGGGTGCTTCATTGAGCAGCATCATCATCACAACATTATGACACGGTTGATATGCAGAGCAATTCTGAATCAGACATATTTAACTCCTTGATTTATATATTGTTGCTTAGTATCGCTTTATTGTTTTGGCCAACTCAATCGCAAGCTCAGCCTCTACATCTCACTCAGAATGAATCCCCGGTTCTTTACCCTGCCAACCTTTATCAAATCAAACATATTCAAGGGGTTACGATAGAGCAGGTGATGAAGGAGGGGGCGTTGGACTGGCAACCGGTGCAGGATGCTGTTCCCAACTATGGCTTTATATCCGATAGTTACTGGTTAAAGACCTCAATCATCAACGCCACATTAACCGATTCACCTTGGTTGTTGGAATTTAGTTATGTGCTGCTTTCTGATATTGACGTTTATCTGGTGCAAAATAAATCGGTGGTTGAATATTTTAAAGGGGGGAATGCAACGTCATATTCCCATCGCCATTATCGTGCAAACACCCATGTCTTCCCATTAGAACTCTCGCCGAATGTTTCATATGAGTTATATGTAAAAGTGGGAGGTGCTCATTCAGTACAAGTTCCTATGATATTTTGGGCCGAAGATGCTTTTTTTGAATCGAAGGAAATTAAAGTCATATCCCAAGTGTTTTCTATGGCTGTTTTTATAACGGTTGGTTTGTATCACCTTTTTGTTTTTTTTCTTACGTTGGAAAGGATCTATTTAACCTTTTTCTTCCTGCAAATCCAAGCTGCATTTTTCTGGGCAGTTTATTTTGGATACCCGCAGCGTTACCTATGGCCCGATGTTGCGGAGTTTAATGTACAAAGTGTGGGTATTGCTATTTCTATACAGGCGCTCAGCTCAGCTTATATCTCCGCTGATTTTTTAGATTTCGGTAAACGTTCGCCTAAGATAAATCGAACTTTTACCGGCTTTAAAGCGGCTTCCTGTTTATTGATTGCTCTTTCCTTTGCACTTTATCACCCTTTTTTTACGCTTGTCGCAACCGCAATGGTCTGTTTAATATGCAGTTTTAGTGTGTTTGCCGCGTTACAGAAAAAGGACATAGGGCTTAGCTATATGTTGTTTGTGATAGGTTGGTGTGTGCTTTGTGTTCTTGCTACGGGGCTTGGTTTAGACAAAGTTGCACTTATTCAACCGTCGTTATTAACTGAAATTGCAACCCCCTTAGGAAATACTCTGGTTACCTTGTTATTTTCTGTTGCTATTGCAGAGAGAACTAACCAAATAAGAGCAGAAAGCTTTCGGTTGCTACAAGAGAATGTGGATAGCAAGATACAGGAAGAGAAAGCTAAAAGTAGGGAGAAGGCGAAGAGTGAGTTTTTGGCTAGCATGAGCCATGAGATACGCACACCAATGACAGGCATTGTTGGAATGGTTGGCTTGCTTAAAGACACGAAGTTAGAGGAGGCTCAGCTTCGTTTTTTGAGAGTAATAGATTCATCCAGTCAGTCTTTGATTCAGATTATTAATGACATTTTGGACTTTTCAAAAATTGAAGCTGGAAAAATGAATGTTGAATCCATTGACGTAGATCTGGAATCGCTCATTCATGATACGATGACTATCTTCTCGTCACGAATGGAAGAGAAGGCGCTTAATTTTATACAAGTTGTGGACAAAGATGTGCCTTTTTCTCTGATGACAGATCCGGTTCGCATTAAACAAATGCTACTAAATTATTTTAGTAATGCATTCAAGTTTACTCATAAAGGGACTGTTCTGTTGCATGTTTCCGTTGAGAAAGGCGATGTTTCAGGCATATCCTCTGATGAAGTTAAAATCCGTTTTACCGTTAAAGACACGGGTATTGGTCTTACTCAGGATCAGATGGATCAACTTTTCCAGCAGTTTAGTCAGGCTGACAGTAATACGACTCGCCTTTATGGGGGAACCGGATTGGGTCTATCCATTATTAAAAAATTATCCAATTTGATGCATGGTGATGCAGGGGTTGAGAGTGCTTTGGGTGAAGGCTCTAGTTTTTGGTTTACGGTACGCGCCAAGGTGAGTGAAAATCCCGCATTAAGAGATTCGACAAATAATGAAAAAGTTTGCTATGAGAAAGTTATTTTCGTTGGACGAAACCTGGTGCTGCAAGAGTCTGTCGTTAATATTCTGTCGAGATTAAAGGTTGATGTTGTTTGTACTAATGAATTCCCCGAAAAGTATTTAGCTGAAGAAAAGGTGCTAATCCTTATCGATATTGAAAGCATGGTAAACGAAGACTCTGAGCAATTCAATGGGACTTATGTTGAATTGATAAACTCAGGGGCAACGATAATTATTATGGGATATGCGGGATCCTGGTTGGAGAATAATAATTCTGAAAACGTCCGTTTTGTAGAAAAGCCAATTACAAATTATCTTTTGAAATCTGTGATTTCTCAGCCACAGACTGAAAACAAAACAGCTTCAGATGTCTATCAAGATTTGTCCCGCAAACGGTTGTTGGTGGTGGAGGACAATGAAATTAATTTGATCGTTATTAAAGGGATTCTTAAAAAAGTTGGGGTCCTCCCGACAGTTGCTAATAACGGAAAAGAGGCTTGTGATATTGCAATGGATAATTCGTTTGACCTGATACTAATGGATTGCGAAATGCCCGTCATGGATGGTTACGAGGCGACAAGAAGCATTCGTAGCAGTGGCAGCGCTAATCAAAACACCCCTATCTATGCATTGAGCGCCCATGCGTTACAAGAATATCGGGATAAAGCGTTTGATGTTGGTATGAATGGGTTTATTGTTAAACCCATTAATCGCGAAGAGTTGTTATCGGTCGTCAATGCAGTGGAGTGAATGACGATGGTCGTTATTCACTCCACTGCATTGTTTCTGTTAAACGTTTACTTTGCTCTAGAGACATACCTTGTTTTCTTCAACTATTAGCTCCCCCTGAAGGACTCCGCTAGAAATAAGACTATTCCCAATCGCTTCGGCTTCATTGTTACATAGCTCATCATTTCGATTGATCCTTAACTCGCCACTAATTAACTCCAATTCTCGTATGGATTCGATACTCATCAAATCATCATTCTCCCAGATTTTAAAATCTCCAACAGAACGCAAATTCTCTAGTCCAACTAAATCGGAGATTTTTCCATTAGACAATATGTTAACCTCCCCTCCCACGATCTCCAAAGATGACAGCCCATGGATATGATCTAGTTTATGCTGAGCCCAAATTCGCAGTTCATCACCAACAGATACAAGGCTGTGTAATCCATCAATGTTCTCTAACGACTCGTTGAGGTAAATGATGAGGCTTCCACCAACGGATGTTAATTGGCCAAGCGAATCGATGTTAGCTAGCGAGGTAGATCGAATGGTTAATTTGTCTGTAATTAATATTAGGTTATCCAAGCCATGTAACGATTCAATATTACTGCCGAGATATAAACTTCCGATGGCCTCAATGTTATCAAGCCCCGATAGGGTTTCAAAATTTGAATTCCCTAGCGCTAACAGGCCATTAATATTTGTGACAGAGTTGAACCCTGTCAGGTCTGCAAGGTTAGGATTAAAAGAAATATTAACACTATCTAAATGACTTATATTAATAAGTGAACTCATTGAGCTAAGCACTTCATTATTTCGTAAGTCAATATTGTTAAGGTTTTCAAGTGAGTCCAATCCACCTAAGTTCTGAAGTAGAGGGTTTTTCGAGACAACCAACGTTCCAACACTAGTAACTGTTTCAAGGCCGTTTAAATTTGTTAGGTTTTTATTACTATAAATCAGCAAGGTGTCGGAAATGTTTTTTAGGGAACTAGCTCCCTCTAATGACGTCAGTGAGGGGTTTACTTCTATAATAAGGCTCCCAACCGAAGTTAAACGATTAAGTCCACTTAGGCTTTTTAGTGCGGCATTGCCACTACCTCCAATATCACTATTATCGTATGATCCTATTGTTAATTTTTCGCCAATGCTTTCTATGTTTTTGAATCCTAGTAGACTTTCTAGACGAGGATTTTTGTTAAGGTATAGAGACTCTCCAATAGATGTGAGTGATTCAAGGCCCTCGGTTGTAAGTAATTTAGCGTTGTCGATAATGGTTACAGAGTTTACGACGGTAAATTCAGAGGATAAATTCAGTCCTTTAAAGTCGACTAATTTCTTGTTTTCTTGCACGAGCAAGTTTCCATTAATCGATACAAGGTCAGTTAACGAATTAGTGGGTTCAAATTCTGCATCATCAATTACTACGTTCCCCGTAATAGAACTAAAACCTTCTAATTGTGTTACGTCGTTCTCATTTCTTAATAATATACTCCCAGTCCACTCTGGCGCCACTTGTTCATCGTTAACCTTCACTTCCCATTCTTTAGTGTCCTTTGTTCTCCAGAGCTGAAAATCGCCGATAGTCACGATTTTTTGTAGCTGCACTTCAACTTCAGTATACAGATTCAGATAATCATCAGAGGTAGCAATAAGTGTGTATTCCATTTGATGGGAAGGTACCGCTTTTGTTTCGACAATCTCATTGTTGTCGTTGTATTTTCTTACAACCCACACGTAGCGGATATCATCCGCAGCCGGACCTGAAACGTTAAAAACTTGTTCATCCCCTGGCGCCATAAACAGGGTGGTCTTGGAATCAGGAAGGCCTGATGTTATTGATGTACCGCCACACCCTACTAAAAGAAGCGTGGAAAGAGTAAGGAAGAAGACTTGAATTTTGAAAAGGTTGTGCATACAAATGAGTCCTGTTGATTTAATTGTATCGAATCATACACCGTAAGTAATAACTCCAATATCTACCAAATAGGGGATGGTAAGAGCCTAGGTAAGATCCTGGGTAAAAGCCTTAGTAAGAATGTGATATTAAAAAGACATTTCCCAGCGGCCGCCGAAAGAAAATGATTTTTGCCTTGTTCGGTGATACTCGAGCATGTGGTCATAATCGACATAAGTGGATAATCCATGGGGGAGTGTGAGCGATACGCCTATTGCTGCCTGGAACCCGCGTGCATCTAGTCCACCACCGTTAATTTGATCCTAAGCGTAGATATACCCTTTTACTTGACTGTATAGTGCACATAAACGTATAGCCTAATCCCCTATTTTCTTATTTAAATAGAGGTTGATAATTAGGGAAAGTGCCTCATTGCCTTTCTCTATATCCATTTCTGACTCTGTGGTTAATATACACTGAGTCCAAAAGGAGAGTAAATTATGAGAAGATCGATAATCGTTCTAACTGGGTTGCTACTACTATTACTCGTTGGGGCAACGATTGTGCTCAATCCGCCAGTCTACGAACTTCAAGGCACGAAAAGTCAACTGATCCAAAAAGAAACTAAATACACGTATTTAGTAGAGTCACTGTCGGTTAAAGATACTACGAGAGCAACCCCGGCTATGGGGGATTTTGAAGGCGTAGATTATAGGGAGTTAGTGGGCAAAATATGGATGCCGGATATAGGTGAGAATGTTTTAAAAGAACGTTTTCCACTAGTTATTTATAGCCATGGTTTTATGTCTTTTCATGAAGAGAGCGATTATCTGGGAGAATTCCTTGCGCAAAGAGGGTATATTATGGTCGCGTTTGATTTCCCTGCCTCTAATTTTAATGCATCAGGAGGGCCTAATTTAAGAGATATAGCGAGTCAACCGGGAGACATAAGCTTTCTTATTGACGTGCTTTCTGCGCGAAACGAAAACCCAAATGACAGTCTTCATCAGTTGATCAATATTGGTAAAGTCGCAATTGCAGGTCTTTCTCTTGGGGGATTAACGACAACGCTAGCGGCGTACCATAAAGAACTTCGTGATGAACGAATCGGCGCTGCGATCTCTATTGCAGGCCCCATGAGTTTTTTTAATAAATCTTATTTTGAAACAACAGACGTCCCCCTCATGTATATAGCGGGTAGTATCGATGCGATGGTTAACTACAATGCAAATGTGACAACGCTTAAAGAAAAAATGAATGATGTAATCGTAGTTACTATTGCGAATGGAAGTCATACTGGGTTTGCTGATATCTCAGAAAAGATATTTCGCTGGAATAACAACCCTGATGATGTAGGGTGTTCTTTTTTATTGGACCACGTCCATCAATCTGATGATAATCCATTTGCTATTTTGGGAGGTGAAGATGTCGGAATAAGCTTTGGCAACGTCGATACAATGCCCTGTCAAGATATGCCCCTACCGACTGCCATAGCACCAGGTAAACAATTGCTGCTCACCAAGGTGGCTGTGTTTTCTTTTTTGGAATCGCAATTTGGTAGTAACCAAGAAGCATTAGTGCATAAAAACTTCTTGGCTACTACCTTCGCAGCGGAAAATGATGAGATCGAAGTGAAATAGAACATCTGGCTGAAGATGCCTTCGTCCATTCTTAGCGTGTCTCTGAGAGCGTTGTTGAAATGATGAGTTGCAGATAATGCGATTACCTCTAGGGGAGATCGATTAGCAGCAAAAAGAGAGTTTCCGATTTCCGGATAGATTTATTGCTGCTAATCACTACTAGTGGATGTTAGCGGAATATAGATAAAGTTTTTGTTACGCTGGACATGCCTTCTCCACAGTATTCTCGCAAAGTTATCATCTTATCCTCTAGGTATAGCGTGTCTGTATTCCAGCATTCTCCTGATACGGAAACAACTTCGTTATAGTCATTGGTTTCGATAGCCTTAAATCCTGATGGAGGTATGAATTCGCTTATGATGTCTCCGCTGGGAGAGAATGTAGTGAATGCTGTATTCCATTGCGAGGTTGAAATTAAACCAACATTAAAGGTAAGACCACCTTCTTCTGATGTGTTCAAAGCGACTCCAGAATGGCTAGGAACTAACCCTTTGTGGCGCCAACGAATATTGCCATTTTCTTCAATAAACGGTGCGGTAAGTGCTTCGTAAAAATAATTTTCGCTGTCATCGTAGATAAAGACTGTATCGCCCTCAGCGTTGATTTTTATAAGCCAATGCGATGTGACAAATTGAAGAAAAAATCCGCCAAGCGACTGACCGTACACATAAAGGTTACCTTGCGTGTCGGTGATGGCTTCAGTTCTGTCGAATCTCCTATTCCCTATATCGGTTGTGGTCGCCTGGCCGTCAATTTCAAGTATACCGTTTGTTATTGTAATTGACCGTCCCAAGCTAACGCCTAATAGTCCAGTTCTATGGCTCACTTCTCTTTGGTTCAGCATATCTCCATTCGGTGAAAGAGATATAACATGTTGGCGTAAAAATTGAGTGGAGTCTTGTGCGTTGTTATTACTTGTACCTTGTAAAGCTATGTGTCCCTGAGTGTCTCGAAAGCCTTGATAGAATTCAATTAAAGAATCAATTTTCAAAAGTTGAGTGACATTACCTTTGGTGTCAATGACAAAGGCAAGAGCGATTGATGAATCAACGTCCTCGGTGATTATCTTTCCAAAAATAAAGAGACCAGTGTCTACATTGAATGCGCCCTCAACAATGGCTGTTTGATTAGCCTGTAACTCGATGCCAGATTTATCAAACAGGTCCCAATAGGTGTCATTGTTAAAATCGACGAAAATAACGTCGGACAACGTCGAATCAATTTGAAAAAAACTGCCATTTGGCTGGGGATACGTTACGTATTTTCCATAGCCGTCATCTGTAAGAGTGACGGGGTACGTTTTTGTTTCGAGTTCTTCGCCATCTAGGTTTAATTCTGTAATAGAGATTGAATCTACGTCAGGTTCGCTAATAACCAATATAGTATTGTCTTCGGTAGGTAGGATTGTTAGTACCGATGAAGAGGTTGTTGTCCAAAGTAAAGACATGCTGGCGCAGGCGGATAGCAATAAAATTGCAAAGAAGGTGGTGTATCGATAAGTAGGTCTCATAACTGATCCTTATTATTATAGGTCTCGCGTTTTTTACGTCGTTTTAGCGGAGTTGAGTTTTCCAGTGATTGATAAGTGCAGGCTGAATATAACGTGATTTTGGTGAGGAAAGTAAGCTAAAGCGTAGAATTGTGAAGGATAAAAATGATTTCAAATTTATTTTAAAATTACTGTCCTACTTTGACGAACTGAGGCGTCATTAATGAGGGGCGAAACTTTCTTAGTGCCAATCACGCGGGGAAGGGACTAGCACTGGCCTTTGCTAAGGTAGTTGCTGTGACCGATTTAGCTCATCGGCGAGGTAGGTTTGAATGAATTCGGTACGTTGATCTGGGGTGGCCCTCATAAACGCTTTTTCAACGTTGTCTTGTCGAATGCGTTGAGCAATGGTTTCCATCATCTGGATGGATAGGGGCGAGGGAGTGTGGGGCGTAGTCATTTGAGCTTCCTTGGTTATAGCGTACTTTGCGGAAGGTAAGAGTAACTCCAGGAGGGTTAGTTCAGCGTTAATGCTGGACCTTATTGTTGTTGGGATGTGTCGCACAGTTTTAATTGTTCGGCGGGTTAAAAAACAGCCAGCGTGAATTCTATATTTGACTGTTTTGGTTGCTGCAGATATATAAATATTCAAGTTTTTTAATGGGCTGCCGATAAGGTTATGAATTGGACCTTTCGGATTTTCTGACATTCGCCCAATTCTGGCATCTAGCTATCAGATTAACCATCACTTAACTGTCTGGTGTCGTATGAACAGTATTCGACAAATACCCCAATCACTTATCTCGCAGGCGAAGCCCACAGCTATGGGAAATGATACTGCCTATGTAGAACGTGTGGGTTTTTCTGGTGGGTCTCAAGGCGCTTATTCCTTATCGAATTCCCAGCGATTGCAGGCCTTTTCCAGTCAGATTGTAAGTCAAGCCTCTGAGACCACCCGTTTTGAAGCGACTCGTTATGGTGTTTATTCTTTGGACACTCTAGGTGCTGCTAAACAGCCGGAAGAAACGTCGCAGTTGGAGTATGTTCGAGATGAGCGTTTACAGAACTTACAGCTGTCTATTGAGACTAAAGAGGGCGATGTACTTAATATAGAAATCACCGCTGACAGCGGTGAGCTAGATAACGAATTTGCAAACCGTCTAGTGTATAAGTTTGATGTGCAAGGTGATCTGAATGATCAAGAGACGTCTGCACTGGGCCAACTGTTGCCAGAGTTAATGAGTAATGCGGCTGATTTTTTTCAATCACCGAATGGACTAGTGCAGCTGGATAGTCTTCAGAATGTAAATAGAAACCAAATTCAAGCGGTAGATATTGACCTTTCGACCAAAGATAGCCGGTTTGATGCAAATTATACTTTTGATGATGCAAATAATATGCATGTCCTCGATGTGAATCAAAATAATTATCGATACCATGTTGAGGTCAGTGGTGACGCGCTATTTTCTAGTGGAGATATCGAGAATAATGCGGATATTAAGCAGTACCTTGAACTCATTGATGGTGTGATGGAGGATCATTATGGCGCAGCCTCTTCATCCCAATCAACGTTTTTTTCGACTGGGCTTGTGTCGCTCATGTCTATTGCAACCCAACCTGAAGAGCTTCTAAATAATAGTAATAATGGCGATAAGGAGGAAGGTAACAGGCTTCAACGCCAAGCATTTGATTTGTTGTTACCAAAGGCGCAAGTGGCAGTCAAACGTATGTTTAGCGGCCTACCTGATTTCACGGCAGAATTTAATTCCGCCGTGCGTAGTCCAAACCATAAGAATAGTGGTGAGCTTGATCTGCTAAATATAGGCTTGTCTCAAAAAACAGATATAACCAATGAAGGAACCACTGCGGGTCTGCTAACGCACATTAAACAAGATATCGATGTAGATATCGATAGTCGAAAACATAGCCGGTTGCCCGATAGATTACAGGTGGATTTTGAAAAAGGAGACTATGTTTACGAAGTGAAGAAACTGCATTATAAGGCACAGAGAGAGCTGGATATACTAGAAAGCACAACCCCCACTTTTGCTCAGTTTAGCCAGCACACAACGGGGGAGTCTATGAGAAAGGAAGTGAGAAGTGATGAGGTGGTCGCAAGAGAAAGTAAACATATTGATCACTTAACTGTACAGGATATGCTGGCGCTGGTATCGGAAAAGCAATCGCCTAATGATGTAGTAGAAACATTGATAAACCGGCAGATGGTTGAGGAGGTGTTGGGCCAGTATGAAAAGTTGGATTTGTAGGGTTAGCGTGTTGGATGTGGCTTAGAGCAAGCTGGCGATTGATCCGTTTTATGGGGTGGTCCCTTTCTCGCTGAGACTTCTCATTTAGAGACGGGTATACGCCATATTTTTATGGGTCCTCTTTCTTTCAGTTTTTTTGCTTCCATACCTGGCTCGATCTCTGAGGAGGAATGTATAAGTAGCATTTCTTCTTTTTGCACTTTATATGGATACGGAGGCTGAATCCGCAGCTTCCCGATTGTTTTGCCGAAAATGTAACGCTCCGCAAACCAAACATCGAACCAGCTTCACAGCCTGAATACCAACGTGTTTTTATTCGTGGACCTGCCAATCAGTCAGAGAATGATACCTCGTTAGATTGGATGGGGGGGCGGAGTGCGTTGAATGATCTGGCCGTTGATGAAAATACCTTGGGTGCAGCCATTGCCAGATACAGTGAAAAATATGATGTCGAGATTGTTCCGTATGACGGGGAGATCAAAGATATGCTATTGGTTGAAGAAGAAAAATATTTTCTTTATACGGACGCTCCCTCTCATTCAGTCCCATATCTGGTTGATATTCATATCGAAAAACTGTCGGGAGAGGAGGTTTGTCCAAAACAAAATCTTTTGTTTCCCGTGGAGTACGGGGACATCATTCATATTCATTCAACGCTAATATGTTAAGATGTAGGCGTTTTTTTTGTGCATTTAAACGGCGCCACTGGCTCTAACGTTCAGATAGGTTCGTGACGCCTTGTTAACTCTACGAGTATTCCAATAGATTGTTAGGCACAAACGATTTGACATACCAAATCCGGGCAACCTGCTCCCGATACGTCCTTCAAGGTATCTGCTAGCGTCTTTTTCTCCCCCCAGTTATAAACCTCAGAATCGCTTTTTTTGTAAATCCAGTGAAGCACTCCGTTATGGGGGCTTGATGTGTTTAGTTTACCTACACCCAATATAACGTTGTTGGCGATATATTCCGTTCCGGTTAAACGGGTACCAATCATTCCACCATTGAGTTTGAGGTATTCCACCACGGCTACAGGGGTCATTGCCATACTGAAATCGGTGCCATTAACGGTACCTCCTCTACAGGCAGTATCAATCCTATTAATATATTCTTCGATGGTAAATGTAGCCCATGCATGGCCAGTATTTGGTGCAAAGGATCGTGTAAAGTCCCTAATTCCATTTAACATGGTTATATTACCATTGGCTTGTAGGGTCACTAAAAACGATTTTATCTCAGCGAGCAGTCTTATTTTAAGTTGATTTACCGATGTGGTGTCTACGACATTACCAACTGCACCACCATGCTGATACAGCGCCGCAATTGATGAGGCAAAACCACAGATCCCCCAATCGTTATTTATTTCTGATACGTTAGTTAGAGGCATTGTCTGTTTCCTTTTTAAAAATGCAGGCTGATGTTCAGTGAGCATTCGTGTTGTACATTTGTCGAATGCTATTGAGTTGAATTGAGTTGAATTGTGGGCTTTTTAACGAGATTAGCTCGGTAATAAGGAACAGTGGGAATTGGTAATATTCACACTTCTCCCGGTGCGAAGGTATGGCTTCCTGACCAAATTCATCAGGCCGATAGTTGGCCGCTTCGCATTGTTTTAGTGATCTTTGTTGGTAGTGTTATAGGGTATCGTATATTTCAATAGCTTCCATTAAACTGCATTTCTTGGGTTCTTTGTATCCGAGTCTAATGCGTTTTATTGCGATGGTTTTATAGCCATCAGCTTTTAGCTTTCTAATTTCGTCCTCGTTGTACCCTGTGTAGGAAGGGATTTCGCCTTCACGAATAAGCTTCGATTCCTTAGCTCTTTCAGCTGAATTGAACAGAAATGCGACGACAACAGAGGTCAGTATTAGAAGGCCAAAAGCACTTAAAATGCTCATTTTTCACCTACCAGTTATATTTAGAAACTCAGATTTTTTAAGACTGAGTGGCGCTAAGGATTTCTCTTTTTTTGGTTGGATATCTAGAAGTAATGTTTAGCTCCTCTTGAACGTATGCAGCCTTCGTTATACTATAAGTGGCTATGAGCCACGATGCCAGTTTTGAATTAAATACAATGACCGAGTTATTTAACTTGGGAATGATCTCAGCCCCACTTTCTATTCGTGTCGATCTCGGAGATCGCTGCGTAGAAGCCGTTTTGTCTGAAAACGGAGCCGTTCAGTTTGGTGATGAGAGTTACTTCGACATCCATCAAGCAATGCTAGCTATTCGTCATGATGGCGCCAGCACAAGTGATGCATGGCAGTTTTGGAGTTGGTTTAGTCCAGAGAGGCGGGCTTGGACGCCTTTAGAGCACCTCCGCGCAAAGTTACAGGCTCAACCATCACAGGCGGATATACGAACCAGCGATACCCATCCGTTACGCATTGATTATGTGTCGGTTCCTAATGTCCGCGGGAAGATCGGTTTAACCTTTTGTCCAGGAAAGCGTTGCGAAGGGTTATACGGGGGGACCTGGGAGAGGGATTTAGCTAAAGACCTTACCGTTATCGAAAACTTGGGTGGCAAAGTACTGATCACCTTAATGGAACAGCATGAGTTCGCAATATTGGGTGTTCGAGAATTTCCAAATGCCTTGGAAGACTCCACTATTGAGTGGCTACATCTTCCAATCCTTGATATGAATATCCCAGATGACACCTTTGAGCACCAATGGCGTATGGTTGGCCCAAGGCTGCATGCCCGATTAGCAGAGGGGGATACTATCGTTATCCATTGTCGTGGAGGGCTTGGTAGAACAGGCCTAATAGCGGCAAGAATGCTCGTAGAAGCGGGGCTGTCTCCAGTTGATGCAGTCGCAACAGTGCGAAGCGCCAGAGAGCATTCGATTGAGACATACGCACAAGAGTACTACGTGTTGTCAAAAGGTTGGGAGCAGTAAACGACCGTAAATAATAATCATAAGGACAGTTGATGAACGCAGTACTTATTACCCAGTGCATACAAAATGATTTTGTAAAACCTCTGGCTTCGGGTGAACCATTGCCCAACCTGCTTCATATTGGACATGATGAAGCTCAACGGCTTGTCGGCAGTGATGTTAGTGTTGGCCCCATTGGCTGTTTTATGAAATGGGTCAACAAGCGACCTATCTCAAAACTCAACACAATACATATTAGAGATTGGCATAACGGCGATAGTCCCGAACAAAAGGCGCATTTGGCGCAGTTTGGCCCACACTGCCTTCAGGGGACTTTAGGGGCGGAGTTTATATTTGATGAAATAAATGACGATGCGACACTCATCAACAGCACTACGCTGAATGACTTTGAGGGTACAGGGCTCAAGGAAACCTTAGATGTTATCGCAAGCCAGAGTTCTTCAGGAGAGAAAATTCGCGTTGGCTTAGTCGGTGTTTGGACCGAAGCAAAAATCATGTTTCTTGCTTATGAGCTAACTACTCGCTATTCCCAATTTGAGGTTGCGGTTTGTAGCGCACTAACGGCCAGCTCTTCTCGTAGCCAGCATTTTCTCGCGTTGCAGCAGCTGAGCCGTGTCGTTGGGGTTACTGTTATCGATTCAATGGGAGAGTTCACACAGTTTCTAGGTGGCAGTGACGGTGCCTTAGAAGAACCCATACTGCAACATAAAGGAATGAGTGACTCGCTAGAAATCATTAGCGACAAAGCAATGCACTTAGATGACGAGGCAGAGAATTTAATTCGTTACCTGTTTCGGGATTGCCAAAAGATATCCCTAAAAATTCTCGATGGAGGTTTTTCTGGAAATCTGGTGGCGGGAGTCCAAAGTTTTGATGTTCATGGTCATGAGCAAGCTCCGCATGTTGTTAAAATAGGCCCTAGAAGCGAAATGGCTCAGGAGCGAACAGCCTTCGAACAAATAGAAGGGGTCTTGGGTAACAACGCTCCAGCCATTTCAGAATATGCCGATATGCAGCAGCGTGGTGCGATTAAGTATCGCTATGCATCAATGGGAACAGGTAAGGCTCGCTCACTGCAAGAATGCTTTCAAACGAATGTTGGCCAGGAAAAGCTACACAGCTATCTTGATGCGATTTTCAGTGAGCAAATGGGGCGTTTATATAGGGCGTCTGTTAGAGATACCCAAGACCTTTTGAAATACTATTGCTTTGATTCAGAATGGGCGGACTCAGTAAGAACTAAGATCGTAGAGTTGATTGGTGATTGTCCAGAGTCCGGTGATTTAGTGTTGCCAGGGAATAGGTCCGCATACAATCTTTACCACTTTTATAAAGAGGAGCTGGATAGGTTGCCGTCGACGGTAGCAGACTACCCCTTTTCCTTCATTCATGGTGATCTAAACGGTGCGAACGTTATTATTGATGAGCGAGATAATGTTTGGCTAATCGATTTCTTTCACACTCATAGAGGTCATGTATTGAAAGACTTCGCCAAGTTAGAGAATGATCTACTTTATATTTATACGCCAATTGAAAGTGACGAAGATTTGATGCTGGCGTATAAGTTTACAGATTACTTATTGAGTATGGACGATCCTTTTTTGCAGATTCTGGAATTACCTGAGTTGTTTTCAGGTACACAATTTGAAACGACATATGAGTCCATTTGTAAAATAAGACATCTGGCGGCTAATCAAATCAGCAATAATGACTCTAAACGTATGCTGCAATGGCTTGTGCCCCAGTTAAGATATGCCGTACACACGATTGGGTTTGATGAGCCAAATGAATGGCAGAGGGTTTGGGCGTTGTACACCTCTACTCAAGTTTCGGAAATATTAGCGGGCTCTCGTTAATGCAGTAAGCGGTATTGGGATAGATATAAGGTTTGCAACGGAACCCTATTTGTTACTTTTTTATGGACACCAGTAATGCCTCAACCTGATTACAAAATGATACTCATTGTCGAGGACGACATTAAACTAGCCTGCCTGATCAGAAATTATCTAGTCGATCACGGATTCCAAGTACATTATGCCGAGAACGGTGAAGAAGGCCTAAAGCTGGCACAGAGTCTAACCCCTGACTTGATTATTCTTGACCTAATGATGCCTCTCATGGATGGTTTGTCGGTTTGTCGTAATCTACAAAGTTGGTTTAACGGTCGTATTATTGTACTGACGGCCAGTGACGAAGATATGGATCAAGTCGCTGCTCTTGAAATGGGCGCTCATGACTATGTGAATAAACCAATCCACCCTCGGGTATTGCTTGCCCGTATCCGTGCATTGTTGCGTCGTGATGAAATTCGACCAGGCCAATCAGCCACGAATCAATCAGCATCCAGCCAGTCGAATACCGACCAGACAAAGGATGACGAGTATATATCCTACGGCCAGCTATCGCTTCACAAAGGACGCCGTCAAACCCAGCTGGATGGCAATCCTATTCCTCTGACCGAAGCCGAGTTTGAATTATTATGGTTCCTTGCCAACAATCCAGAACAACCCCTGTCGCGGGACCGAATCATGAAGGAACTAAGAGGTATAGAGCACGACGGCCTAGACCGGGCAATTGATAACCGAATAGTCGCCTTACGCAAGAAGCTTGATGATATCAAGGGGCTGCCACGACGAATCATTACGGTGCGGGGCAAAGGTTATATGTTTATCACAGATCAATGGTGATCAGGCCGAAGACAATAGCTGACAATTAACGACACAACAGGGATATTATTACGACTCGACGACGCTCATACTGCTCTATTTCACAAAGTCTTGTTTGTTTATGGTTTGGTTTATTCTCTCATTGGGAAACTCTATGTTAAAACTTTTCGTTTCCTTCTACCTGTTACTTGTTGCCCTATACTTTGTCGATTCACTGGTGATCGAACCCATAGTGATTTCAGCCTACCAGGAAGCGTTAGATGAAGATCTAGCTCGCGATCACCGGGGAACTTTCATTTTACTTGAAACACTTCACCCTTCTCTGTCTGCGACACAATGGCAACAGCTATTAGAGAATATATCAAATGAATCAAACCTCCCCATTGAAACACGACCAACAGACCAATGGCAGCTTTCTGAAGGTGCGCTGACGGTACTTCACAAGGGGGAAACATGGGTAGAGGATTGGGAGGAAGATTTGGTCTATCGCTTAATTGACGGCGACGTTGTGGCGCGTATTGGCCCGATGGGTACCATTGAAAGCGTCATGGATGTTGACGGTCTGGATCAGTTTTTCCTGTTCGTAGTGATGGGGGGCTTTACCTTGCTGGGGGCTGGTTGGCTTCAATACCGGCTGAAAAAGCTTGAACAGGCAACCATGCAATTTAGTAATGGCCAGTTAGATTTTCGAGCCCCCACCGGCTATCTGTCAGTCGGAGGTATTAATCAGGCTTTTAATTCAATGGCGGAGCGACTGGAGCGACTCTTCTTGAGCCATCGCCATTTAACCAACGCAGTCTCACATGAACTACGATCCCCTATCATGCGTATTCGCTTTCAACTAGAAATGCTATCCGATGCAAAGGATGATGAAACCCGTCAACCTCATTTTATAGGCATTTCGGATGACATTGATGATATGGACACTTTGGTTGATGAAATGCTGAGTTATGCACGAATGGAGCGGACTGAACCTTTGCTTCAGCTGAACAATGTCAACATCCATTCGTGGCTGGCAGAACAATGTAACCACTTGGGCTGTGAGGTCACCACTCCCATTGAGTTACAGTTGCCCCCCGAACCTATTCGAGTTGAAGCTGATCCAGTACTACTGGCGAGGCTGTTCCGAAACCTGGTCTGCAATGCGGGACGATTCGCCCGGCATCGCATTGTTGTGGGCTTTGCCTCAGAACGCTTATCCTGCCAATTATGGGTTGATGATGATGGGCCTGGAATACCCGAATCGCAGCGGGGTGGTTTGTTTGAGCCTTTTACTCGGCTGGAAGAAAGTCGAAGTAAGCAACACGGAGGGTTTGGCTTGGGGCTCGCTATTGCCGCCCAAATAGCCCGGTGTCACCGAGGCACTCTCGAAATACAAACGAGCACTTATGGCGGTACTCGAATGTTATTGACCTTGCCCATAACGACATCGCTCGACATTAGTACGACACTAGTGCGACATTAATTTCTCAATCTTTTCCCCATAGTAAGGGCTGAAATTTCTGGCTTGGTTCATCAATTGCTCCAGTCACAACGCCTAATGCACTAAAAAGGGAAATAACATGTC
>CAJXZM010000129.1 GCA_913063125.1 uncultured Gammaproteobacteria bacterium
GAATCTACGTTGGTTGAAATGTGGGAGGCGTTACTGCCTGTGGAACAAGTTGGTGTAACGGATGATTTCTTTGATATCGGGGGGCATTCGCTGATAGGTGTTCGTCTGATGGCCCGTGTTAGCCAAGAATTTTCGGTGTCATTGCAAATTGTTGAATTACTTAAGGCACCAACCATTGAACAACTCTGTGAGACGATTAAGCATTCAGGAGGAGATACCGAATGGACACCGCTGGTGGTATTAAGAAAGGCGAAAGACAGTACGAATAAAGAAAGTACGGATATTGACGGTGAGGTCACGCCAGTGTTCTTCATTCATCCGATTGGTGGTGATGTATTATGTTACACCGATATCGCTGCTAATCTTCCGAGTAATATACCTGCCTATGGATTACAAGCCAGAGGGTTTATCCAAGGCGCAGAGGTGTTCACATCATTTGAAGAAATGATTGATTGTTATGTTGATGCTATACAGCAAAAGCATCCAGAGGGAGCTTATCGAATTGGGGCTCAGTCTTTAGGTGGCATCATTGCGTTGCATGTTGCCAAAAAGCTAAAAGCATTGGGTCGGTGTGTTGAGCGTATTATGATGTTTGATACATTTACACCGTTAGCGATGGTGGCGGATCAGTTATCGAATGTTCAGGTTATAGAGTCAGCTATCGGTCAGCCATTGCCTAAAAATGTACGCCACTTGGCAGAATCTGGCGACGATCAATGGTTGGAAATGTTGTATAAAACGGCAAAGGCCGCACGTATGTTGCCGGATGATTTAACGCTGGAACAAATACAGTCGATTTATAATGTTGCGATAACAAACCATCGATTGGTGTCTCAGGCTGAATTGGATGATGAAGGAATGTATGCAGATTATTGTATCGATCATTACGCGGCAAGTGATCGCGTATCAGGTGAGAGCTCTCAAACAGGTTGGAAAGCTAAAGGCTATCAGCTTAATTATATTGATGCGCCTGGAGACCATGAATCAATGATTCGTGGTAGGCATGCGGTGTCGCTTGCGAAGATTATTACTGATTCTTAAAAAATGCGGTTAACGTTTTATTTAAGACGTTAACCGCATTTATTGTTTTTGTAGGAAGGAGGGCTGAAGTAGCTAAATAGAATTAAAGAGAGCTAAATGTTTTGTGTAACTCTTCGCTGAGAGCGACCAGCTCATCATGCGTTGCCAACGCTTTAGGAATGCCAAGGGTGACACTCAGCGTGTCCTTGGTATTGGTTACTGCCATAAACAACCCGCGGTTTTCTAATGCAATGGGGATTCCGTAAAGTGATCTTCCTGTAAAGCTTTTGTCACTTAGTTTTTCTGGGTCCCGCTCTCCTACATAGGATACGGTGCCAGTCATTCTATATAGTCCGGTGGCATGGATGTTTCTTATTGTTTCCGATTTCGGGTTCATCATGGCTTTTGGTAGCCAATTGGCGAGGTATAAATTTGAGGGGAAAACCGCCAAGTCTGCTTTACTTCTCATACCATTTCTAACGGCCGTTTGAATGCTGCTAATTGTAGACTCATCATCTGTTTCTAAGTCAAAAGCCCCGGATGCATTGGCTAGTGTGAATTCTGCCCCCTTTCCTTGGTACCATCGAAGGTCAGAAGGGATGCGAAAGAGGGTTCGCCCATCATTATGGTGTTTTTTCGCAATGATGCTGGCAGAGAGTACAAGCTTGGCTAATATTTTCTTACCATCTGTTGGCCAGTCGCTACGATGCCAACGGCAATGGCGTAATTCTGGGTTTTTTGATACAGGGGAAAGAGACACGCAGTTGCCTTCGAATAGAGTTCTTTTGGGAGCTTCGTGTTGCTTTATGATATCCCATTCGTTGTTGGTGCCTTTGGAGCCTTTTAGCGGTTGATTATTTAAGGCACGGAAGCATTCATCCAGCCAATGTAGCATCCCCATACCGTCAGTGATTGCGTGATGTGTTCGAAATAGTATTCTAGGGGCCGCGTTAGTACTTTCAATGAGAATGATTTCGGCATTAGGGCCATTGCGAGCATCAAAGGGCTTGAAAATATCAGGTGTGTTCTCGGAGCTTGTGCCGTCCCAGTCAGTTTTGACTTTTCTGACAGTGGGCAGAGGGCCTCTGTCATCCCAGTAACGCCATCCCCAGCGACCTTTTAGTTGAAGCCTGATGCCTGGGTTCGCGATAGCAGCTTTTTCTGATGCAATCGTCCAGGCATCGAGATCAAGGGTACCTTCACCTTCTAGAAAAAACTGGTTACAGAAGGGTGTGTAGTCGGGAGTGTCAGTGGCGATGTAAGTTGCTTCAAGAGGAGAAAGAGGGCGGTAAAAGCTCATAATGCAATATTTCTTCGTATATTTTTGTTGTTTGATTCACCCTAGAGTACACGGGGGGGTAGTTTTAGTATAGTCAGATCCTGTAGGTATCTATTAGTCTGTGAACCATATAGTTATTTTAATGGATACATCCTGTGTTCGTGGTTCCAGTCGCATACTGTCGCATACCCTAATTGGTTTCTAGGGCTAAATTGGGTAGAATAGGCGGCATTAGAACGGTGATGGTGAGCGCCCGCGTCCTGCCTTGCACCCAAAATAACTATAAGCAAAGGAAAACGTGTTAATGAGTACCGATGTATTTCTCCAATTTGAGTCCGAAGTTAGGTCCTACTGTCGATCTTTTCCTGTTGTTTTTAGCCGCGCGAAGGGTGCGGAAATGTGGACAGAAGATGGCGAACGTTATATCGATTTTTTCGCGGGTGCTGGCGCTCTGAATTACGGCCATAATCCTGATGCCATAAAAAACAAATTAGTCGAGTATTTGCAATCTGATGAGATTGTTCATGGTTTGGATCTATTTACCGGCGCAAAACGTACCTTCCTTACCGCGTTGCACGAAAAAATCCTGGCGCCAAGAGGCTTAGATTATCGCACTCAGTTTTGTGGGCCAACAGGGACAAACGCGGTAGAAGCTGCTATCAAAATAGCGCGTAAAGTTACCGGTAGAACGGGAATTTTTTCATTCCAAGGCGGCTTTCATGGAATGACTCTGGGAGCGCTTGCAGCAACGGGCAACGAATACAACCGAGGCGGGGCTGGAGTGGCGTTAGGTAATGTGCACTTTATGCCGTATCCACATGGGTTTATGGGAAGCTTTGATAGCATTGAATATATGGATACTATTTTGAGTGATTCTAGCTCAGGGTATGAAAAACCTGCAGCTATGTTACTCGAAACAGTTCAGGCAGAAGGTGGAGTTATCGAGGCTCCCGTAGAGTGGTTACAACGCTTGCGTGCGTTATGCGATAAGCATGACATACTAATGATTGTAGATGATATTCAAGTGGGTTGTGGTCGAGCAGGATACTTCTTCTCTTTTGAGAGAGCCAACATTGTTCCTGATATTGTGACACTTTCTAAGTCTATTAGTGGTTATGGCTTGCCTATGGCAATTGTGCTGATCAAGCCCGAATTAGATAAATGGATGCCTGGTGAGCATAACGGAACATTCCGTGGACATCAGTTGGCATTTGTTGGTGGTGCAGCTGCTATTGATATGTGGGAAACAGAGAATATTCAGCAGCAAGTAAAAGAGAAATCTGAATATATTTCTGAATTTCTAACCAAAGAAATTGCTCCGCTTGATTCTAAAATAGAGGTGCGTGGCATTGGGATGATTTGGGGTGTTGATGTAAGCAAGCTTGATGATAAGGGTGTTGCAGATAAGATATTGAAACGATGCTTTGATGCTGGTCTTATTATTGAAAGTGCTGGTCGTAAAGGGCAGGTTGTTAAATTGTTGCCCTCGCTAACAATCCCGGTGGCGTTATTGAAAGAGGGTTGTGAGATTGTTAAACGCGCTTTTACGGCTGAACTTGGTTAAATAGCTCGGTCAGATGGTTTGGTTAGAAGTGAGAATAAAAAGGGTGCATGGATGCACCACTTTTTAGTGGTTATAACGCGTTATATGCCTCTCGTAGCTCGTTACTAAGTTCAATAAGTTCTTCATGGGTAACAAGTGCCTTTGGTGCGCCTAACGAGAAGCTAAGCATTTCTTTTGTATTGCTTGCACCAATAAAAATGCCTCTATTTTCTAATGAAATGGGTACGCCGTATCGACCTGTAGCGGTAAAACTGTCATAGCTGAATGGCTCAAGGCTTTGCTCCCCCAAATAGGAAATTGTACCTGTCATACGGTAACAACCTGAGCTATGTATGTTTTTAATAGACTCTGCTTTGGCATTAAACATAGCCTTTGGTAACCAGTTTGCTAGATACATCTTTGAAGGGAATACTGCCAAATCAGACTTGTTTCTCATGCCCTGAATAATCGACCGCTGAATGCTTTTTACTGTGGATTCATCAGTAGTTTCTATGTCGAAGGCACCAGAAGCGTTCGCCATAGTAAAACCATCATCTTTATCGTGATATCTTCGAAGATCGGAAGGGATACGAAACAATGTCTTGCTGTCATTTCCATGTCGATTTTTTGCAACTGTACTGGAAGCTAAAACAAGTTTTGGGACTATTTTAGTGTGTTTTCCTGGCCAATCGCAACGAATCCAGCGGCAATACCGTTCTTCTGGTTTATTTGATATGGGAGATAGAGATATGCAGTTACCGTCAGTGGCAAGGTTTTCGGGGATTTGATTTTGTTTTGCAATATCCCATTCGTTAGCAGTGCCCGTGGAGCCTAGGAGAGGTTCATTTCTTAGGGCGCGAAAGCATTCCCCTATCCAGTGTGCCATACCCATCCCATCTGTTATAGCGTGGTGTGTTCGAAAGAGGATTTTAGATGATGCATTGGGGTTTTCAATGAGGATGATTTCTGCATTTGGGCCTTGGCGAGAATCAAAAGGGGTAAATATATCAGGGGCGTTTTCAGAGCTTAATCCGTCCCAATCAGTTGTTATTTTGGTCACACGCGGTGCTGTATCGCTATTATCCCAATAGCGCCAGCCCCAAAAACCTTTTAGTTGAAGATTTAACCCTGCGTTTACTTTGGACACTTTTATTGAGGCTTCTTCCCACAGATCTAGGTCTAATTTACCAACACCTTCGATAATGTATTGATTCGTAAAAGGCGTGTGTTCAGGGGTCTCTGTAGCGATATAGGTTGCTTCTAGGGGAGAGAGTGAGCGATAGAAACTCATATATAATCACCTTCCGTGTGTGAGTCGGCATGTTGTTTTTATTAGTGACTCTAGAGTACACCTGTGAATTGCTTTAGTATAGAGTTTACAAAGGGAGGGCTTATAAAAATATAAATGCCCGATAATTATAAATAAAAAATTTACTAGAAGTTCCTTTTATGTCCGGATTGAAATTGTTCTATTTTGTCCTTTTTGGTCAAGCTATCTCCCTTTTAGGGTCCACGCTCACAAACTTTGGTCTTGCAGTGTGGGCGTATGAGCTTAGTAATGAAGTTACTAATTTCACCACCATTGCCATAGCCTCTACGTTGCCGGGTTTATTATTAGGGCCATTTATAGGTACATTGATTGATCGAGTTAAGCGTAAAACGATTTTGTTTTTCGCGCAATTTGGCAGTGCTGTTGTTACTGCGGTATTAGCAGGGCTTTATTGGACAGACCAGCTTCAGGTTTGGCATATCATTGCAATTGTTCCAGTAGCGTCAGTGTGTGCGACCATGCTGCAGGTAGGTTTTACTTCTTGTATTTCCCTCGTTGTCCCGAGAGATAAACTTAGTAAAGCCAATGGTGTCATGGGGCTGGGTTTTGGTAGCGTCCAGTTGGCTGGCCCTTTGTTGGCGGGCTTGGCAATTGATACAATAGGAATGCGAGGCATTTTTCTTATTGATATTGCAACGTTTATGGTTGGATTGCTGACCATCGCGATTGCAGCAATCCCGACGCCAGCAAAAGACCCGAAAAAAGAGAAGTTTACTCTTCGTCATATGTACCTAGATTTGCGTGATGCCTACCTTTATATGAAAGGTAAAAAGGGGATACTCGGTGGTTTGTATGTATTTACTCTTGTGTGGTTTAACGTCTCAATTGTTCAAGTCTTGTTTTTACCCTTGGTATTGGGGTTAGGTTCGCGTACTGACCTGGGTCTTGTTCAGTCAATGGGTGGTGTTGGGACATTAGTGGGCGGAATCCTCATGGTTGTATGGAAAGGGGCTTCTCGGCAAACCTACGCTATATTAGGCACTTCCTTATTTATCTCCTTTATGTTGATAATTATCCCGATAGGTCAGCAAATTTGGATGTTGGCGTTAGGTGCGTTTATCGTAATGGCTGCGGCACCGATTGCTGCAGCATCAAGTCAAACATTGTGGCAAAAAAAGGTTGACGCTTCATACCAGGGAAGAGTATTTAGCCTTAGGAATACTATTATGCGTTCCGCTCAGCCATTGGCATTTCTTTCGGCAGGATTTCTTGCAGATAATTATTTTGAACCTTCCATGATGGAAGGTCAGATGTTGGCTCAGTATTTTGGAGATGTTTGGGGGACCGGTCAGAGCCGAGGGGTGGCGCTGATGATTTCTTGTGCAGGAGCAATGAGTATGGTGTTTGTCATTTTAGCTTGGATGGTACCTGGTGTAAGAAGAGTGGATATCGACTTACCTGATACTGAAGAACCTAAAATTGAGTTGCCAGCCAATGATGAATCTCCAGCGAATGATGAACCTAAAGCAGAAGTGTCTTAGAAAGGGTGATCTAAGTAGTTTAGTAAAGTATTGTATCTAAATGACTTAGTTGGTTTTTTTGCCTGTATTATGTCTATGTGAAGTAAAAACACGCCGAGTCGTAACATTGAGTAACTGCTCTGTTACGGTTTGTAAATTTGCGTAGTATTTACATTTATGGTTATTGACGGAGAAATTACTCTAGCGCTATATTGACTATACATTGAGCTATTAGTCGTAGTTTCTTTGTTGATTTTTTGAACTGTTGGTACATTTGTGCCATATTGGTTCGGAGAGTAATGTCATCTATTGCTAAATAGAGTCTCCTTAAAAATATTTCCAGCGTTTACATCTGAATTTTGATGAGGCGCGAGAGAATTGATCAATAACTATAATAAATAAGACATTCGACTGGATATCGTTATGGGCGCATTGAACAGCAGTATTCCTGAGATTTCAGATAGCGTGTGGTTCCAGGTACAAAAACCTGTGTCAGAACCACGTTTACGTTTATTCTGTTTTAACTATGCAGGTGGCAACGCCTCAGCATATAGGGATTGGTATCAGAAGCTACCTGATGATGTAGAGGTTTGTTCGATCCAACTCCCCGGTAGAGGGGCTCGATTTAAAGAGAGCGCTTACACCAACCTTGATTCACTCCTTGGCGCATTAGAGTCCGCTATATCGCCATACTTAAATGCGTCGTATGCTTTCTTTGGGCATAGCATGGGAGCGCAGGTCGCATACGAATTAGCTCGCAAATTAAGAGATAATGGCCAAAAAGAACCAGAATATCTTTTTGTGTCTGGACGCAGGGCGCCACAGCTTCCTGCGAAAAGAAGGCCAATTCACGGTCTGCCAGAGGATGAGTTTCTAGAGGAGATTCGTCGTCTTAACGGAACACCGGAGGCAGCCTTAAATAACCCTGAATTGATGGAGTTGGTCAGCCCAATACTTAGAGCTGATTGTGAAGTTATTGAAACGTGGGATTATGAGCCGTCCGAACCGCTTACCGTACCCGTTTTGGCATTGGGCGGTGCGAAAGACGACAATGTGGGTATTGATGAGCTTGAAGATTGGGCAAAAGTCACCAATGAGCGATTTGAGCTCCAGTTGTTTTCAGGAGATCATTTTTACCTTCATTCAGCGACGGACTCTTTGCTTAGTTGTTTGGCTACGGTGCTGGATAAGGCTGTTGGTCGATCAGATGGGTTGTTCTCAAAGGTTGTGCAAAAAGCGTCCAGAAGACGTTAGTTTTTCATTATTTACTTGGCAGGGAAGCCTTTGTTGTCAATCATTCTCTTAATAACATCAATGTTTGTAATTTATTGTTGTTACTATTTAATTTCTAAGCATTTTTCCGCTACTATGTCAGCAGCTATGCTTGTGTTGAGCACCCTAGAAGAACAAATAAAGGTCTACAATTTCATTTGGCACTGAATGCATTGGTGTAGACCAAAAATCATAAAAAGCAGATTTAGCATGAATAAAGCATTTAAGGTTTTTTTACCTATCCTGGTTATCGTCGGAGCTTTGGTTGTTTCCGCGCTATTATTTTTGAGCCGCCCCAAAGTTGAACGTCACCCTGTTGAGATAAAGCAGCCTCTAGTATCGGTAGCGCCGGTATATTCCCAAGCGCTTAGTATCCCCGTATCAACAAGAGGGACGGTTACTCCAGGTACTGAGATTAGTCTCACCTCAGAAGTTAGCGGTCAAGTCCTCTCTGTTTCTAATCATTTTGCCAATGGTGGTTTTTTTAAGAAAGGCGAGATGCTTATTAAAGTTGACGATATTGAATATCAAGTAAATATTAGTCGTGCTAAGGCAAATGTATCAAAAGCAAAGCAGGCTGAGCTACAAGCTAAAGCTGAATTTAAGGCAAGAAGTCGGGTAAGGGGTGTTAAGCGAGATGATTATGCTTCCGGTAAAGCTCAGTGGGATCAAGCAAAGTCGAGCTTGCAAGCCGCTAGAGCTGAGCTTGAATCAGCTCAATTACAGAAAAAACGAACCATTATTAAGGCTCCCTTCGATGGGCGTGTTAGAGCAAAATCAGTTGATGTAGGCCAGTATATTCGACCAGGGGCTCAGCTTGGAACAATTTACGCTGTCGATATTGCGGAAGTGCGTTTGCCTTTGTCAGATCGCCAGCTTGGCTTGGTTGATGTGCCGTTACGTTATCGTGAGGCTACAGAGAGCGAAGGTACTCCTGTTGTACTTAAAGGGCAATATGGTGGTAAAACCTATGAATGGATGGGTAGAGTTGTAAGAGCCGAAGGTGGCTTGGATGAGAAAAACAGACTGCTTTATGTGGTTGCTCAAATAGAGGACCCGTATGCTCGTGATGTAAATCAGCCGGATCGACCGCCGCTTTCTGCTGGTACATTTGTTGAGGCTCAAATTGCCGGTCGTTATCATCAGGGCGTATTCACCATACCTCGTAGAGCGCTTCGTAATGGCAATCAATTGTGGTTGGTTGATGCAGACAAGCGTTTGTTCCGGCGGCAGGTTGATGTGATGTATAAGGGTAAAAATGAGATTTATGTAAATGGAGGGCTTAATGACGGCGAGCAGATTGTTCTGAGTCAGCTTGATATTGCTGTAGAGGGTATGCAAGTTAGAACGAAATTGGCCGCGCCGCTAGAGCAGGGCGATGCACCTTCTAGAACAAATGATTTGATGGGTAGAGCTGTTAACGTACGAGAGCAACTGCTTCAGGGGCAAAGTACTAAACCAAAACCTAAAAGCTTTACTACAGATCAAATATCAAATGAGCAGATGCGGGCAATCGCTCAACAGGCAAAAGCAGCGATGGATCAATTGGATGGCCCTACTAAACGTAAGCTTACCGATAATGTTAAAAGTATAGTTGAATCTGTAAATGCATCGGTAGAGGCAATAAATGAGGTTCAGCAGGAAGTGCAACATGTCGACAAAAAAGCGCAGGATGAAATGTCCCCTCTAGCGGCTCTGATAGCGGAAGATGAAGCGGCAGCGCAAGCAGCTAAAGAAATAAAGACGAAAACAACCAAAGGAAATACGGCTACTGAAGATAGCATCAATCAGCCTGATATTGTGCAGATTCAAGAGGTAGCATCAACAACCGCTGTTATTACTCGGGCTGTTGCACCACGACCATTAGCGGAAGCTGCCCAATGAATGCAGTTATTGCTTGGTTTGCCGAAAACAAAGTTGCCGCCAACCTACTAATGGTTTTTATTCTTATCGCAGGTGCGCTCTCATTAGGCAGTGCTCGCAAAGAGATATTGCCTAATATCTCTTTAGATCTGATTACTATTACTGTGGCTTACCCTGGTGCCTCTCCAGAGGATGTGGAAAAGTCGGTTATTACTAGAATTGAGTCTGCCGTATACGACGTCGAGGGCATTAAGTCTCTAACGTCTAGGGCTAATGAACACCTCGGTCTTGTTACCGTAGAGATAGCGTATGGTTACGATGTTAAGGAAGTTCTTAATGAAATAAAAGCGCGCGTAGATGGTATTGGTACCTTTCCTAGTGATGTCGAGAGGCCGATCATTAAGGAAATATCCGTTCGGAATCTGGTAGCTTATGTGTTGATATCTGGTCCGGCGGATATGCGATCACTAAAGAATATTGCCAAAAACATCAAGAGCGATTTAACGGCCTTGGACACCATTAGCCAGGTAGAGCATACAACAAATAAGCCATTTGAGATTGCAATTGAGGTTTCAGAGTCTTCGTTACAGCGCTACGGTCTGAGCTTTACCGAGGTTGCCGCGTCTGTTCGTCAGAGCTCGTTGGATTTGCCCACAGGCGTAATAAAAACAGCGCAAGGTGATATCTCCATTAAAGCCAAGGGGCAAGTATATTGGGGTGATCAGTTTGAAGAGATTGTTGTGCGAGCGCTACCTGATGGCGCTCAAGTATTGGTTCGGGATGTTGCAAATGTTACCGATGGCTTCAAGGCTGGATTGTCATCAGCTGAGTTTAATGGTCAGCCCGCGGTTGCATTGAGTGTGTACCGAGTTGGGCAACAGAATATTTTGGATATTTCTGATGCGCTTAAAAAGTATGTCGCGAACCCGCGAACCTATGTACCAGATAATATTAAGGTAGAGGTTTGGCAGGATTCCTCGGTCTATTTCAAAAGTCGTATGGATTTGTTGACGGAAAACGCAGTGGGTGGATTGGCTTTGCTGTTTGTTATTTTGTTGATGTTTTTACGGTTCGGGTTGTCGTTTTGGGTAAGTCTAGGCATTCCAATTTCATTTATGGGAGCTTTTTGGTTACTGCCACTTTTTGGTGGCTCTATCAATATGATTTCGTTGTTTGCTTTTATATTAGTTCTAGGGGTTGTAGTTGATGATGCGATTATTGTTGGCGAAAATATTTTCACCCTCCATCGAAAGGGTGTTGTAGGGTTAAAGGGATCGATACTGGGTGCTCAAGAAGTTGCTAAACCTGTAGTTTTTGCTGTGCTAACGACCATTATTGCTTTTTTGCCGATGGTATTTCTGCCTGGCCCAGAAGGCAAGTTGATGCAGGTTATTCCAATTGTAGTTATCGCTACGCTGTTGTTCTCTCTGCTTGAGTCTTTGTTGGTTTTACCTGCTCATTTGTCTGGTAGCAAAGGTGATAAAATTGATAATATCCCTGTATTAGGCAAGCTTCAGGCGCGTTTTTCCTATGGCTTGGAGCGCTTTATAGAGAACGTTTATAAACCTTTCTTAGAAAAATGTTTGAAATGGCGCTATACGTCGTTGTTTTCTTTTATCGCCATACTCATTGTTGCATTCGCATTGGTGGCTTCGGGTTGGTTGAAGTTGGTGATGTTTTCAACCATAGAGGGTGATACTGCGCGTTCAGAAGTCACTTTCGCGCAAGCTGCTCCGGCTGAGGTAGTGCGACAGGGCATTAAGACTCTTGAAAATGCAATATTTGAAGTGAAACGCGAATTAAAGCAAGAGACCGGTGAGGAGCAAATACTTCATATATTTACCACCTATGCCAATGAGACAAGTGGCAGTATTGTTATAGAGTTGGCAGCATCAGAAAATCGAAAGATTTCTGGAACCATGATCACGGATCGTTGGCGTAAAAAGGTAGGTGATCTGCCTGAGGTAACAGAGTTAACGTTTAAATCAACATTAAGCCAAACAGGTTCGTCCATTAATTTGGAGTTGTCATCTAATAGCTTGGAGGACTTGAAGGCGGCTTCCGAGGGGCTTAAAGCGAGGTTGGCCGAATATGACGGTGTTTATGGTATTACTGATTCTTTTCAAAAGGGTAAGCAAGAGCTTCAAATTGAACTAAAACCTGTTGCAAGAAATCTGGGGTTAAGTCTAGACGAAGTCGCTGGGCAGGTTAGGCAGGCTTATCATGGTGCTGAGGTTCAAAACCTTCAGCGCGGAGAGAACGATGTTAAGGTAGTTGTTCGTTACCCAGCAGAAGAAAGGTCTTCTTTGTGGTATTTGGAAAATATGTATATTCGCTTAAGGGACGGGAGCAGTGTTCCGTTGCTTACGGTTGCTGATATCCAATATGGCGTTGGAGCCGCTTATATTAAACGGCATAATCGGCGACGTATCATCCAAATAAACGCAAAAATTGATGATAGTATCAATTCAGAAATTAAGGTAATGACAGCAATAAAAGCTGAATTTCTCACCAGCATTGCCGATAATTACCCAGGAATGCGCTGGGCCGTGGCAGGTTCTCAAAAGGATAAGGCAGAATTCCAATCCTATTTGAAAACGTCATTCTTTTTTGCTTTGCTTGGCATGTACGTAATGATGGCGACATTGTTTAGATCCTATGCACAGCCATTGATGGTGATGTTTGCGATACCATTTGGATTAATAGGGGCTTTGGCGGGTCATTTTCTGCTCGGCATGGAAGTTACTTTATGGTCGTTAGTCGGGATGATTGCCGTTAGTGGGGTTGTGGTTAACGACAATCTTGTATTGGTTGACTATATAAATAGGAAACGAGATGAGGGTGAAAGCTTGATGGACTCGATTCGAGAAGCAGGAGCTGCTCGTTTTAGGCCTATTTTGCTAACCTCGTTAACAACGTTTGGTGGTCTAACCCCGTTGATGCTTGAGACCAGTTTGCAGGCGCAATTCCTCATCCCTATGGCTGTTTCCCTAGCCTTTGGTGTTATGTTTGCTACAGTTGTAAGTTTAATACTTGTGCCAGCGGCATATCATATATTGCATGACATTGAATTTGGTTTAATGGCTAAATTGAAAGAGCCGTCTAGCCCGAAAGTGTCGCCTGCAGCAGATGCTTTGGCTGCTGGTATCGATGGTGTTGCAGGTCTTGCAAGTACAAATATGCCTGTTTCTGGCTCGGCTCCTGACTTTGGTATGGATGAAAAGCGTCAGTGGCATGTGGGTCTGGATGAAGCATATGAACAAGGCCATAAAGATGGTTTGACGGGGAGTACGCCAAGAACTGCCCCTTATGATCTTGAGGTGTTGGTGGCTAGCTGGGAGGCAGGCTGGGACGATGGGCGTGAAGAGCTCGAAATGAGTGGCGGCAAGCCAGCTAAGAGCTAGTATTTAACATGAATGTAAATCACTAAGGTGAGAAATTTGAGTTTGTTAAGATCAGCAATCGTTATTTCAGTATCGCTACTGGTTGTGGCCTGTGATGACACGGGAGCGCCAACCGGGGAGCCGGCACAGAAGTCGGTAAACATAAGTCAACAGTCACCCCAAAGGGACTTTGTTGAGCTAGATGATGGTGCGCGATTTAGTGGCGAGATCATTCAAGGTAAAAAGCAAGGGTTTGGTGTTTATATTTGGGGTAACGGTGACCGATACGAAGGTGACTGGATTAATGATCTAATGTCAGGTTCGGGCGTATTTACCGATAATGCAGGTCGTACCTATGAGGGACAGTGGGTTGATGGGCAATATGGTGGGGACGGAACGTATAAATGGCCGAGTGGTAGTGTATACAAAGGCCAGTTTGCTAATGGCCAGAAGAATGGTAATGGTAATTACACCTGGAGTGATGGGCGTGTTTATGTAGGTGAATTTCGCAATGATAAGAAAAATGGTACAGGTTCTTATCAATGGCCAGACGGCAGGAAATATACAGGCCAGTTCATTAATGATGCGCGTTCAGGCCGTGGGCGGTTATTAAGCCCTGATGGTGAGAGTTACGATGGACAGTTCTTACAAGGCGCTCAGCATGGCAGCGGTAAGGCCAGTTATCCTGATGGCAGCGTCTATGAGGGTGAATTTGATGATGACCTAAAAGCAGGTCGTGGATCAATGAAGTGGGCGACCGGAGAGTTGTATAGCGGAGAGTTTGTTAGTGATGCGCCTAATGGCAATGGGACAATGCAGTGGCCAAACGGGAACCGCTACGAAGGTAAATTTATCTCAGGCATTATGCAGGGTAGAGGTAAGTACTACTGGCAAGATGGCCGTGTTTACGACGGTGAATTCAAGCATGGAAAACGTACAGGCAAAGGCTCGCTGCAATGGCCTTCAGGTGAGCGCTATATTGGAGACTTTATTGAAGATACTCGAGAAGGGAGCGGGACGTTTAGTTGGCCTGATGGCAGCAAGTACGTAGGAAGCTTTAGCCAAAGCCAGTTACATGGAAGAGGTACTTGTACTGCTGATAGCCAGACATCCCCTTGCCGGTTTGATAAGGGCGTTCGAATAGAGTAGAAGCTGGGTAAGTGTTTCTAAATAACGTCACTTCGCTTTGAGCGATGTGACGTTATTTAGAAACCGCTTCAAAGTCAGCTAAAGCTTCTTTTGCTGTTTGGTGTCGTGTTCTAGGGTTGGGGTCTAGCAGCTTTGCAACCACCGTAGAGATGTCTATCCCTACAATATCTTCTAAGAATGTATCGCTTGGCTTTTCTTTTGATGCCGCAAATAAAACCTTCTCACGTTTAGACTTTCCAACATTCCATCGGCGATTCTTTACTAGCTCATAAAACAAAATGCCAGCCTGATAAAGGTCGCTGCGGTGGTCCCATATTTCGCCCTTTGCTTGTTCTGGAGAAATAAATGACGGTTTGGCGAGCCATTGATAGCTATCTTTATGAGCCTGTTTAACAAAGTGAGAGCAACCAAAGTCAACAAGATAGATGCGTTGCTTGCTATCAATCAAAATATTTTCAGAGCTGATGTCGCCGTGTGCGACGGGCTTTAATCGCTCCTGAACATGAACAAGTTGCTCTAAAAGCTGCTTAACAATATTTGTCGCTATGTCTTTAATCAACTCGGGTGGGAATCGGTCTTTTTCTTGAGAGAGGTTTATTAATGGTACGCCCTCAATAAACTCATATGCGTAATATGCCTTGCCATCGATTAAGCCGCGAGATAAATATTTAGGAAGAAACGGGTGATGTAGTTCCTTCACTATCTGGCTTTCGTTGGAGAATTGCCTGCGCACAGCAGCATGATTAAGCCATTGTTCTCTAACAAGTTTTACGGCAAGTTTAGGTTTCCCTGCTTCTTTCGGAATACCCTTCATCACCACGCAAACACCGCCTTCAGTGAATGGCTCTAATCGGTATTGACCGATATTAAGCTTCACGTTGATTGGTTTAATCGCTTGTAGACTTTGCTCTGCGTTAGATTTAACGGGTTTCCTCAGGGCAGCGGCTTTTGCTTTAGAGGCTGGCGAGGGTTTTGGCGCTGCTTTCGGTTGTGCTGGCTTCTTTTTACGCCATCTAAAAAGCTCGGATAGCTTCATTGTAAAGTATGTCCCCGTCAATCTCGGTCGTGGTTCAGATCCGTCTAGACTTATTTGTTTAGTATTATTATTGGCACACCCTTAATAATAGAGGGAAATGTGCATTAACAGGTAACTTTCTGTTAAGTATTGTTAAAATGAGCAATGAACGTATTCTACACACCCGGCAACGGCATGCAATCTACATTATGCCTTCTGCGGTATCTTACTGATTTAATAAGAGATAATTTTTTTGAGAAACTAGTGAATTTAGTTAACGGTTTCTCATTAATCAAAATAGTATAAAAATAGAACGACTGTTTTACTTTCAAGGGGTTGACATAATTTCCCCTTATGTAACTATGTATTCCAGATGACGACCTGCATGAAAATGATCCTAATAGGTTGGAGTCGACCAGACGAATGGTATGAACTGCATTTAAGACAGAACAATCAAACGTCTTACAATAAAAAACCTTGTTGTAATAAAAATGTTGCCTCAAAGCGATGTTAACTACTAAAAAAATACAAAATTAAAAGGGCTTAAATAATGAAAATGAATACACGTAAGAATGTTCGCGGTCAAGGCATGTCAGAATACCTAATCATTGTTGCATTGATTGCTGTTGCCGGTATTGCTGTAATGGGTTTGTTTGGCGGCGCGGCGCGTAACCAGGTTGCTGGTTTAGCAAGTGAACTTGCTGGCGGTCTGGCGGTTGATACACAAGCTACAATTACTGCATCTCAGGTCTCCGCGACAGCGGCAGGAACTGATGCGGGCACTAATGTGCACTTGGGTAACTATGCTGGTGGTTCTGCCGTTATAGCTACTGGTGATGGTACTGGGCGTCTAGCTGGTGCGACTGGTCAGCAGTAAGTTTAAGCTATAAATCTAAAAGGCCTGCCAACCAATTGTTGCCAGGCCTTTTTTATAAGAATAATTATAAAAAATGGTCGATGCTATGAAGCAAGATCGAAAACAAAATGGACAAACAATGATAGCCGGCATGGGCTTAATGCTTGTGGCATCGTCTGTCATATTTATGTTGTTCAACTCTAATCGAGCCGTTACCGAAAAAATCAATCTTGTTAATGCTGCGGATGCTGTCGCCTATTCAGGTGCGCTTGTTGCTTCCCGCGAACTTAATTTTATGGCTTATACCAACCGCACAATGATTGCTAATGAAGTAGCGATCGGGCATATGGTGAGTTTTCAGTCTGAGGTTAGTCTAGTAACCGATGTTTTTTCAGGCAAGTTAACCGGGCTGGGTGCAAACCTTATTACTGCGGGTTTGAATGTTGTATTAAATGCTGTTATTGGGACTAATGTTGCTGGAGTTTTTCAAGCTTGGGAGCAAGGTATGAGCATGGTGGCAGGGACCTACGTGGTTGCTACAGATGCAACCAATGCCATGTATAGTGAATTCGAACACGAAGAGTATGAGGCATTAATTGGATCAGGGGGTAAGGGTTCAATTATAGAATCAACGATGACAGAGGTCGCACAACGATACGTCAAAAACCCTGATGTGCAAATCGTTGTTAATGACGGTGCGGAAATAGATGCATTGATTGCGCAAGGTGTTAGTGCAGATTTGGCTGACAAACTAACATTAGCTAAAAACGGAACAAAAGATTTTTGTTATTTAATTATGTTTGCTTCACCGGGGGACCCTAACGCCACTGAGCCTGATGAAGGGGCTGTTAATACGGCACTTCGAGACCATTGTGATAATGGCTCTAACGCTGCGGGAAGTCATGATACCCCGTTAGCGGACGTGGGAGTGATGTTAGACCTAATTCAACAGTCGTCAGAGAATGTAGATTCATCACAATGGATCACTGACAGAAACCTGACATACAGAGCGGGTATGACGGCTGATATGAACGTTGATCGTGCAGGGAGCTCCTCGGTAGTGTGGGAGAACGGTGCTATGAATTGGAAGGCATCAGACACCATTACAAGTGCTAATTCTTTTTGGAATCTTATTGGTGGTATTGATGATGCGTCTGCTACTGCAGATGCTAAAGCTGTTGCCTCATCGTTAACTAGTAACGTGCCTTGGGCTGCTTCTGCTGTTTCGGGCTTGCTTGCTGCAACGGGTTGGTGTGGAAATATTGATTGTGATGAGGTTAAGAATGGCGTGTATAACGGCATTCAAAGCTACGCAATGATTAACCCTTTGATGGATCAGGCGACAATACGTGTTGCACTAACGCAAAAGGGTAATTGCAATGATTT